>JBPCWB010000001.1:0-3364 GCA_051009955.1 Hyphomicrobiaceae bacterium
GGACTGACCATCGCGCTCGGTTCGCTGGGTCCGGCCTTTGGCGAAGCGCGCGCCGCGGCGCAGGCGCTCACCGCCATTGCACAACAGCCGGACGAAGCAAATACCCTCACGCGAACCACGTTCGTCAGCCTCGCGATGATCGAATCAACAGCGATCTACTGCTTCGTCGTGACCATGATCCTGATCTTTGCCAACCCGTTTTGGAATGCCCTCCTGAAGACGGCAGGAGGGTAGAGCATGCAGATCGACTGGCTCACCGTTGCCGCCCAGATCATCAACTTTCTCGTTCTCGTCTGGCTTCTCAAGCGGTTTATGTACGGGCCGATCATGCGCGCGGTTGACGAGCGTGAAGCCAGGATCGCCGGCTCGCTTGAAAAGGCAGAACTGGCGCGCAGCGAAGCAGCAGACGAAGCCGCGCGCTATAGAAAGAAACTGGATGAGCTCGCCGACGACCGAGAGAACATGCTGAAAGAGGCGGCCGAAGATGCCAGCGCGCTACGGGCGGCACTGGAAGAGCAGGGGCGCGCCGAGGTCGACGCCGAGCGGGAGGAATGGCTGAAGGCGCTTGCCGACGAGAAAGCATCATTCATGGTCGATGTGCGCGAACGTGTTCTGCGCACCTTCACCTCTCTCGCTCGTCAAGGTCTGGCTGATCTTGCCGACGCGGATTTACAGGATCAGGTCGTCGGCCGCTTCCTCAAAGAGCTGCATGGGCTCGACGAACCTGAGCTTGCAAAACTGAAAAAGATTGCCGACGGCCGCGATGAGAAGGTCCTGGTGCGCACCGCCTTCGCATTGTCCCCGGAGCAACGCCGGCGGCTGACCACCGCAGTATGCGAAATACTTGGCCGGGACACCGCCATCACATTTGAGGGCGCACCGGAGCTCATCTGCGGGATCGAGATCAGGGCGGCAGGCCAACTCCTGCGCTGGAGCCTGGATGGTCTTATGGAGGACGTCGAAGTTGACATCGCAAACACTATCAAAAACGAGGCACCGCGCGACGTCGCCCGGATGGCGCTGCCATGACGCGCGATCAACCACTTCGCGACCTCGCGGAAACAACTTTCTATGCGGTCGAGATTGCGCTTGCGGGCAAACCTCGACGCCTGACCGCCACGGAGATCGGGACCGTCGATGAGGTCTCGACCGGCACCGCTGAGATACGGAATCTGCAGCAGGTCGCAGCCAATGAGTTGCTACGCTTTCCGAACGGGCTGTTAGGTATCGCAGCCGATGTCGAACTTGGTCGCTGTGGCGCCATCCTGCTCGGACGCACTGAAGGTCTAAGTGCCGGCGATGACGTTCGCAGAACCCACCGCGTCGTTGATACTGTTGTGGGAGATGTCCTGCTTGGGCGCGTCATCGATCCACTCGGCCGGCCACTCGATGGCAAGGGGACAATCAAAACCATAACGCGTTGGCCGGTGGAACGGGAGGCACCGGCGATTATGGACCGCGCGGCGGTAAGCGTGCCGCTGCACACCGGCATCAAGGTGATCGACGCTGCAATACCGATCGGCCGCGGCCAACGCGAGCTTATTGTCGGCGACCGTCAAACGGGCAAGACGGCGATCGCCATTGACACCATCATCAATCAAAGCCGGGATGTCATCTGCGTTTACTGCGCAATCGGGCAGCGGGGGGATGCCGTTGCCCGCGTGATCGACAGATTTGATCGCACCGGCGCGATAGACACGACGATCACTGTCGTCGCCAGCGGCGAGGACCCGCCCGGGCTGCAGTTCATCGCCCCATATGCAGCCACCTCGATGGCGGAATGGTTTATGGAGCGTGGCCGCGACGTGCTCATCGTCTACGATGATCTGACCCGGCATGGCCGTGCGTATCGCGAATTGTCTCTCCTGCTTCGTCGGCCGCCGGCACGCGAGGCCTATCCGGGCGACATCTTCTATATCCATTCGCGCCTTCTGGAGCGGTCGACCCGCCTGCGCAAATCCAAGGGCGGCGGCTCCCTAACGGCACTGCCCATCATCGAGACCCAGGCACAGAACCTGTCGGCCTATATCCCGACCAATCTCATTTCGATTACTGACGGGCAGATCTACCTCTCGCCGACGTTGTTCCAGCGAGGTCAACTACCGGCGGTAGACATCGGCAAGTCGGTGTCGCGCGTCGGCGGCAGGGCACAACTGCCGGCATTGCGCGAGGTTTCCGGCCCGCTTAAGCTTGCCTACTCGCAATTCGAGGAGCTCGAATCCTTTGCGCGGTTCGGCTCACGCCTTGACGAGGATATACGGCGTACGCTCGAACGCGGCCGGCGGGTGCGCGAAGCGTTGAAGCAGGCCGAGACCGCGCAGCTCACCCTCCTCGAACAGGTCGCTGTCCTGGCGGCAGTGACGAAGGGGCTTTGCGACCATATTCCATTGCAGCGGATGGCTGAAGCGGAGCTTGCCATCCGCAATCGTGCTCAGCGCGAACTCACCGTTGTAGCTGACGCAATTGGACGCGGTGCGCCGCTCGGGGCCCACCAGGAGACATTGCTCTCGGTGGCGCGCGCGGCGATTTCGGCGAGCGGTCTCGCTCCGGATAAGGCATGACCCATGGAGATGCTTGAAGCCCTAACGAAGAAAATCAGCACCATCGAAAACCTGAAGTCCGTTGTCCGCACAATGAAATCACTATCGGCCGTCAGCATCAGGCAATACGAGACTGCCGAGGCCGCCATTGCCGAATATCACCGGACGATCGAACTGGGTTTGCAGGTCGTCTTGCGGGCCAACCCGCAGATCACGAAGCCAGCCAGGGACAGCGGCGGGCCTGTCGGTGTCATCGTCTTTGGCTCAGACTACGGGCTGTGCGGCCGCTTCAACGCGCTTATCGTGGATTTCACACTCTCTCGCCTCGACGTAGGGGGGATAACGCATCACGGCTGCCACTGCCTCGCAGTCGGCACCCGCGTCATGGAAAAACTCGAGGTGCGCGGCTTGAAGCCGCAAAACTGCTTTCGCCTGCCAAGTACCGCCAACGGTCTCGCTGGTCTTGGCAGTACGTTGATCCTGGAAATTGACAAATGGCGGGAGCGGAACGAATGCGAGCGCGTTTTGATATTCTATAATCGTCGCGAGGCAATGCAGCGCTCGGCGCCCAATATGATGCGCCTGCTGCCGATTGATGAGCGCTATCTCAATGCGCTTGCCCGGCACCCATGGGAAGCAAGAGGCCTGCCGACATTCACGATGGATGCCGATGTCCTCCTCTCTGCGTTGCTGCGCCAGCATCTATTCATGAGCATTTTCCGGGCAGGCGCCGAGTCTCTGGCAGCAGAGCATGCTGCACGCCTTGCCTCCATGCAGTCCGCAGAGCGCAACATTGCCGAGAAGCTGGACGAGATGAACGCTGA
>JBPCWB010000002.1:0-3650 GCA_051009955.1 Hyphomicrobiaceae bacterium
TCAACTATGTGGGACTTGTTGGCTTCACCAGGCAATTCGTCGACAAACTCAATCCCGGAGGATCGATCGTTAATCTTGCGTCACGCGCCGGAAACGAATGGCAGGCCAACATTGAACAGGTTGCCGCGTTGATGTCGTTGTCCAACCCGGATGAACTCGATACCTTCATGGCCGCATACGACGTGGACGACGTCCGCGCTTATCACCTTTCCAAGGAAGCGCTCATCGTCTGGACGATGCAACAGACGCAGGATTTGCTCGGCCAAGAACTGCGAATGAATTGCGTCAGCCCCGCTGCCGTGTCGACGGGCATCCTCCCCGAATTCAAAGCCGCGTTCGGCGAACGCGCAACGAAAGGTATTGCCTTGGCGGGCCGAGCGGGGTCGCCGCAGGAGATCGCTGAGTTGGTCGCATTCTTGGCGCGCCCGGAGAGTTCCTGGATCAGAGGTGCCAATATCGCCATTGATGGTGGCCTGGACGCCATGCTCATTAGCGAGATGCTGGGCTTGCGCGAGGCCTAGCAGTGTGCCGCAGCAGCTACGCCCATTGCCGTTATAGGCACGAGTTGCAATGAATGGCGAAGAGAGGGAGCAACGAGATGCAGCACGATCGCGAGGCGGCGCAGACTGACGTCGTCATTGTCGGTGGTGGGCCGGTTGGCCTGGGCCTGGCCATCGATCTGGCACTGCGCGGCATCAAGTCGATCGTCGTGGAACAAACCACGACGCTGCATCGCATCCCCAAAGGCCAGAACCTGACGCAACGAACCGGCGAACACTTTCGCACCTGGGGCATGTCGCAGCAGATTCGAGACGCCAGCGTCATTCCGCGTTCGTTCGGCAACGAGGGTGTCACGGCATACGGCTCGCTGTTCGGCGACTACGTCTATGATTGGTTTCGCCGGAGTGCGGTTGGCCAGTTCTATTTTGCCGAGAACGAGCGCCTGCCTCAGTACTGCATGGAAGCCGTGTTGCGAACACGAGCAGACGAACTCGACGCCATTACGACACGTTATGGCTGGCTGGCCGAACACCTGTCACAGGATGGCGACGGCGCGACCCTGCAAATCAGAGACGTTGCCGGCGCGGCCCAAGAAGTGTTGCGAGGCAAGTACATCGTCGGGGCGGATGGCGCGCGTTCGACAGTTCGCCAACAGGCGGGCATCGAGCAGGATATCGAGGAGCACGATCAGCACATGGCGCTGTTGGTGTTTCAATCAGAGGAACTCCATCATTTACTCGAACGCCTTCCGGGAAAATCCATCTTCAACATTATGCGCCCGGAGCTACAGGGCTACTGGCAGTTTCTTGGTCGCGTCGATGTCGGTAAAACATGGTTCTATCACGCACCGCTACCGAAAGAGACGACCGTCGACAACTTTGACTTTGAGGCCTATCTGCAAGACGCGATCGGAGCTGAGTTTGCGATCAAATTCAATCATATCGGTTTCTGGGATCTGCGCTTGTCGGTTGCGCGATCTTATCGCAACGATCGGTTGTTCGTTGTCGGCGATGCGGCCCACAGCCATCCCCCATACGGTGGCTATGGCGTCAACACAGGATTCGAGGATGCCTGCAATCTGAGTTGGAAACTTGCCGCCACGCTACAGGGTTGGGCCGGCGGAGGTTTGCTTGATTCCTATACGAGCGAACGCAAGCCGGTTTTCGAGGCCACTGCGGAGGAATTCATTGGCCGGATGATCCGCGACGATCGCACCTTCCTTCAGACATACTCGCCGAGTGGCGACCGGGCGGCATTCGAAGCCGCCTGGGCCGGCCGCGCCGCCGGCGGCAACGCCGATGTCACCGAGTACGTTCCTCACTACGAGGGTTCGCCGATCGTTTGCGGAGAGGCTGGTGCCACGTGCGGGGCGCGGGGCAAGCATGTGTTTGCTGCGCGTGCCGGCCATCACCTGGCACCGCAGCAATTGAGAGATACGCCGGACCTTTTTGCAGCCTTGGGAGGAGGCTTCGCGCTCTTGAATCTCGGTGAACCGAGTGACGTCGAGGGCCGATTCCGGAAAGCCGCGGACGACCTTGCCGTACCGCTGGCGATTACTTCGGATACACCAGCAAGCGGGGCCAACGCTTACGAGGCCCGCTACATCCTCGTTCGCCCCGATCACTTTGTGGCCTGGGTCGGTGACGACCCCGATGGTGGCGAGGCAAATATCCTCAAATCCGTGGTCGGCGCCTAGGCCATCTGCAAGTCATCACTTGGTGCCGGCTAATCTATCTTTTTGGCGTCTTTGTACATGACGCGGTGACGGCGATTCTTGATCCAGTCGTCGAGGTCCTCGTCCGACATGACATGGCCAGGATCAAGACGGTCGCGGTTCATGATCTCGGAAAGCGGTCGCCGCCAACGCTTGTATGGCTTCTGAGCCGGAGGACCGAACAGGAAAATATCCAGCACCGACAGTTGATCAGGAATGTCCAGTAGCGGCTTCATAGCCTTTTGCGCGTTTTCCTGACCGATCGCCGTCACCCACCAAACCGCATAGCCAAGAGCCGCGGCAGCGAGGTGCGCCGACATCGTTGCCGCCGCCACGGACTGCAACAGGATCCGCTCTGCATTTTCCTTATACATCCGATCGAGGTCACTGCCGTCGTTCAACACCGGAAACGCGTTCGTCCAACGCATGTCACTGCAGACAACGATGAACCCTGGCGCAGTCGCTAGGCCGCGATAATCCGGAGTCGGAAACTTCATTTTTGCCTTGGCGCGAAAGCGTTGCTCGTCCACAAAATACTTGGCGATCTCGTCTTTGCTGGTCTGATCTCTCACAACGATGAAGTGCCACGGTTGCGAGTTGGCGCCGGACGGTCCATGACGAGCGGCTTCCAAAAAAAGGTCATAGTGCTCATCCGGCACGTCGTAGGATGAGTCGAACTTGCGGACGGTAACCCGATTGAGGACGACCTGCATAAGAGCGTCATAGCGTTCCCGGCTTCCGATCGCCGGAAAATCGACTTCGGATTCAGCCTGTTCCAGATCGACGATCGGCGATGTGTTGTCGCTCATGGGAGAGGCTCCAGAGGATATCGTTTCGTTGGCCGCGGCCGCGAGAAACCCTATAATGGCACATCCGCTGTCGTATCGTCATCGGTGATGTTGTCGTGGATCGAATATTGGCATTGGCGCGTGAATTTGAGCCCGGGTGGAACTAATGAATAATGGCAACACGCCGCAGCGGGATAACACGATCTACGATCCTCAATCCATGAAGGCCTGGGTGCTCGACAACATCGCGAACGAGCTGGGCATCCCCCGTCTTCCGGATCTGGGCGGCTAAAGCAGGCGGATACGGCGCACGACTTTCAGTAGGTGGGCAACCTAGGCCTCACGATCGACGCTTTGCGAATTGCTTTTCGTTCAAGCCCAGCAACGCGAGTGCGTTGCCGCCGCACATGCGTTCGCGATCATCCTCCGTCAACCCCGGCACTTGGCACACATGCTCGACGGGGTCGTATTCACCCATGTCAAATGGAAAGTCGGTCCCCAGCAAAATGCGATCGCTGCCGAACTTTTCCGTGATGAACGCCAGCTGGTCGATGGCAAAGACAATCGTGTCGAAGTAAAAGCGGTCGAGATATGACGTCGGCGGCTGTTCGATGTGCAGGCAGCAATCCGGGCGCGCCCCCCAGGCA
>JBPCWB010000003.1:0-6671 GCA_051009955.1 Hyphomicrobiaceae bacterium
TACCAGCGGTTCTCCCAGCCGGTAATAGCAGCGCAGATGTGAGACGCCTTGCTAACGGCCTCTTCAATCATCTCCACATACGGATTGCCGCGCCGACGCAGCACTTCGATACCAGTTGCTTGCACGGACTCCAGCAATGCTTCGAACGCGGTCTTGCTCGCCTCGTCGAGAACGGCCCAGCCTTCGGACTGAAGCACGATCAGGCGCTGTGGCTTAACGGCAGCGGGCGGTGCCGATGGACTCGCAAGACCGAGACAGCCGCGATCTCCGCCGGTGCGCTTTGCGATTTCAATTGAGACCTGCCACATATCTTCAATGCAATTGGCGTGCACACCATGCGTGCTCATGCTCGTTGCCAATCGCTCGCCGCGATGAATGGCGCCTTGGGTCGGCTTCAGGGCGACGTTGCCGCAAAAGGCTGCCGGACGGATGATCGAGCCGCCAACCTGGGTGCCGATTGCCGCCGGCATCATTCCTGATGCGACCGCTGCCGCCGAACCGGACGATGAGCCGCCCGGTGTACGCGTTGCATCGAACGGGTTTGTCGTCGGTCCCGGATGCGATCCGCCAAGCTCGGCCGTCACCGTTTTGCCGAAGATGATTGCGCCGGCCTCGCGCAGGGTCCAGACGGCGGCGTTGTCACGCTTAGGAAAATTCCCGGCCAACGCTGCGCAATTCATCTCTGTCGGCATATCTTTGGTCTCAAGCAGATCCTTGATCCCGACCGGCATGCCATCGATGATCGACAACGGTTTGCCGGTCGACCAGCGTGCGGTACTTGCATCTGCGGCAGCACGGGCAATGTCTTCGTTCAGATGTGCAAAGGCCTTTACGACTGGTGCGCGCTCGACAATCGTTGCCAGGCATCACTCCAGATAGGCGCGCGGCGTATCGGACCCGTCGCGGAAGTGTACAACCGCATCTTGAAAGGTCAGACCTTGGTAGGTGCCCGAGTCATAAACAGGCTTGGGATTGGCTGACATTGTGGTCCTCCCTTAGGCCTCCGGCAGATTGCTCGGCGTATCGGCATCGAGCGGGTAGACCGGTCGGCGCACGTTCTGCCATGGGAACAGGCCGTAATCCGATGTGCAGATTCCAGGGCCCGAAATCATCACCACGTCCTCCATGATCGGTTCGAACCCTGCCCGGAAATACTGTCGCGTTTTGAGCAGGATGTAGGACTTTCGGGACGGATCGATACCGGCATGGGTGAAGACGCCAAGATCGTAGCGCTCGTCCCATGGCGGCAAAATCCGCTGGACCAAAGTGCCAGACGGAGCGTATTGAGGACGAAATGGCCTCCCACGCGTGGGTTTGGTCGTTCTGTAACAATCGACTGTTGTGCCTGGCGGCGTGTTGTCCGGTCGCCGGTACTGTTTCGATCATTTCGGCAGTGGAAACGGGACGTCCCGATAGAGCCCCTTGACGCCGGTCTCGTTCTTGAGTGACTCCAGCACACCGGACGCGACCGGTTCTTTCGTGACGATAATGCCCAGGCGGCTTGTCTTGTTCTGAGACTGCAGGACCTCGATTCCCCGGCTTTTGAGCAGATCAACAATCCGCTGTTGGTCGGCGGCTGTGGTTCCGGCCCCGTAATCGACAATTATTCGGTTGCTGCCGGCCGCGAGCTGACTGACCACGCCCCCTACGGTGGGAGATCTTGCGCTCCTGACTGATGCCGACGGTGACAGCAGGCCAGATTCGGCAGCCGTGGTGGCGGCGACCATCTGAGTGATCAGCTTGTCGGTGAACAGCGCAATAGGCCGCTGCAGAGAGCTGTCGCTTGGATGCACCGCGGACTTTTGTGAGAACGTATCAAGCACTCGGACCAGATCCGCGATCGAAGCGTTCGGGCGTGCCGCGCGGACGCGCGCCAGTGCGGCGGCGACGTAGGGCGCTGCCATGGACGTCCCGCTCTTGGTCCCGAAGAGCTTACCAGGAACGGACGAAACGACATTGACGCCGGGGGCTGCCATGTCGACTAAATTCGAATAGTTCGAGCCGCCTCCCTCGGGGAAGTTTATGGCGAGGTTGCCATCATCCGTCGTGGCAGCGACGGTGACGGCGTTCTCAATGCATCCGGGTGTGCCCACGCCGGTCAGGAATCCGTCATTTCCCGCAGCTATGATGGTCGGTATCTTTGATTGGGCCAGCTCGTTGACCCTGTCGGAAACGATTTTGGTGGAGTCTTCGCTATCGCACGTGTCAACGAAATGACCAGCAGAAAGGCTCACATTGACGGCTCCGATCGGGATACCACGAACGCTTAGCTCTTGAACATACTCCAGTGCCTCGACCTGGTTGGAAATGAAGGACAATACGCAAGGTGCATCGAGGCTGTATAACTGACAAATCTCTTTCGCAGTTATCTTGGAGTAGATCTGAACCGGAATAATGGGCACTTCCGGCCCAACACCGTGAAAGGTCTTGCCGTCCGCTTGACCATTCCAACCCGCGACAATTCCCGCAATATGCGTTCCATGATCGCAATTCAGGATGGACTTGTCGCATGGCTCGGCAGCGCCCAGCTGCTTAACTTGTTCCCCGCCATCGGGACAGAGGCTTTCTGATTCAAACGGCGGGCGCAATTGTTCCGTCGAAAAGCAAGCTGCCAAATCTTTCAGCACCGCGCCTTCGAGGAAGGGATGATCGCTTTCGACGCCAGTGTCGAGAATGACGACAGCGTGCGTCTGGCGATCCGGTCGTTTGGGAAGCGCGAGCAAATCCGACATGTCTGGGCGCACCACCGGGCCACTTTCCACGAGAGCAGGTGGGATTGGGAAATCCAGAAAGACGTGGTCAACATCTGGATTTTTGCGCAACTCTGTCAGTTCGCCGGCCGTCACGTCCTTGCGAACGAATTTCGTTTTGCCGAGGGCCCGTGGCGGCGCCGCGGCGGGCAAGCCAACAAACTTCCAACCCTGGTACCACGCGCGCGTGGCGAGGCCCGGTGGCGCGACTTTCGGTGCCTTGCGCTTGTATTTGACGATAACGCGGGCGTGGCCGTAGGTCTTGATCAGATTCGGCAGACTGGCGGTCTTCTTCAGAAAATCTCGCAACTTCTGTTTGGTCGTGCTGACGCTCGTGCCCTGCTGCTGTGCGCGCGCTGCAAGGATTCCAAATATCTCGTCAACCGTTCTGTCGAGCGCCGAATTATGACCAGAGGTGCCAGATCGGCCAAGACGATCGGCCAACAGCCCTAAAGCAGCCGTTGCCGCCACGATTGCCAGGCCGGCGAAACATAGCCTCGCCGGCTTGCTCGAAATACGAAGCAACTTGGATAAGCTTTGTCTATTCACGCTTGCCTCCACTGCAGGCGCAGTCGCTGGGCAGAGTTGGCGCCATCGCCTGAAGGGCTTCAGCAACCGCGCGGCGAATCCACAAATTCGAAACAAGTTCCTTGCCTCGTTTAGATCTTCGCCAGACTGTGAACCGGTCAGCTTAGTATATCTTTTTGGTATTTCCGCTGGCGAAAAGCTGTTGGTGGCATCAGCTTCCCGACTCACTCGTTATCGCTTCAGAAACGGCGTCTTGTCCCAAAGATTGACGGGCACAAGATCAAATCCGGCATACGAATTGATTGCTGCTCCATCCGCCGCCCTATAGTTGGTGGCACCAAAATCCTCGCCACGGGGAATGTGATGCAACCCGGCATTGTGCCAGACGACGACCGCCTTATCGGTGATGGGTTCCGGCGCTTCAATGTTGTCCGGTAGATCGACATAGCGCAATTCAGGGGCCTGCACACGGCGCGACTCACTATCAGGTACGAGACGCGTCACCCAGAAATCATTGCCGGTGATTGGGTTCGACGCCTTAAGCTTTCCGGTCTTTTTCGTCTTGATGACGTAGGAAATGTTGCGCGGTGGATCATGGCGGTTGAGCGTATTCGTGTTCGTTACCTTAATGATCGTATACTTCTCTGGATTCCAAAGTACGCCGCCCTCACTGCCGCCATTGAAAGGCCTGGCCGCAATTTGTCCGGTGTTCGTACCAGGCGCCAACTCACGCTCGACGACTTCGATACGGTTGGCGCTGGCATCGCCGAGGTCGAATTCCATTCGCCACGCGCCCATATGGACATGCGTGGCATTGTTGACGCTGGTGCTATTGAGAACATCGGAAATATCACGGAGGTTTTGCGCAGTCCCGCCGGCGCGCACACTAATCCGACCATCATCGGCAAAGGTATACACCAGGGTGTAGGTGTAATTTGCCGCGTGAAGCATTGTCCATAACCGCAAGGCCTGCCCGCGCTGAACTTTGAAATCGTCTCGGTTATCCAACCAACGCACGCCGTCATCGATGACCTCAGAGATCACGTATTGATCCTCGATTTTGGCGCTGACCACTCCGTGCTTTGGCAAATACGATTCTCTAGCCGGCCTAAGCCTGAAATTGAAATTGCTGATATCCAGGAATTCGGTAGCGCCGTCATTGTAGGGCACATACATTTCTGCAAGTGCCAGATTGTTGAGCACCTTGATCCAGTCTTCCGACCCGTCCGGCTTCAGTCCTTTCATGAATTCCACGCTCTGGAATTCAAGAATTGCAGATCCGCCGTAGTTATGTGTTCCGGGCTCGAGAACCTGCCAGGTGATGCGCCATCCACTCTCCTTAGCAGGAGGGGTCTGTCCGCTCGGGACGGCTGGAAAGTATTGCGTCAGCTCGCCGGCGACAGCACTAACAACAATGCTGCCCGCAACAATAAGCGTAAGAATTGCAAGCCGAATGCTGGAATGGACGAGCAAATAGATACGCAACATTACTGCCTCCAAATTCATCGGTCCATTTAGCGTTGGCCACCCTTGCAATCCGTTCTCGCCGTAGCGTGGGGCCAGCCGTCAATTCCAAAATCTAGTTCTTTTTCTCCACTTCACCGGTGCTCAGATCAACGACATACTTGTCGGTGTGAACAGGCTCCGCGACCCACAACCAGACAAGGCGGTGACCATACTTTGGTGCTGTGGCGTTACTTGCGATGGGGGTCAAATGGTAGAACACAACCTTGTTGGCGTCATGCTCTTTGACGATCTTATCGATCTCCGGCACTGAGCTTTGCAGCAGCGCCTTTGCCTCCTCCAACTCAGAAGGCGCGAGCGGTGTCGGATAGTTGACCTTACTGCGAACCGCCAAAACTTTTCCGCTGGCGATGTCAATGGTCGTGCGGGTTGTAATCCCTGTCGCATAGTCGTAGCGCATAACCATAGCACGGCGGGTGCCGGATGCCGATGCAGGCGCTGTTAGCCCGCTACGTCTCACCGTCGATGCTGATCCAATCGGGACAATCGAGGTGACCACGGACTTGGCGGCACGACCGGCCTTGGTTGCCGCCAAACCTGGAATGCGTCCCTCACGCGCAGCGGCAGGAACTGCAAGCAATTGGTCGGCGAGGGCCTTTTCAGCGGCGACTGCCTTTGCTCTTTCCTCCTCGGTCAATGCCGTACTTTGCTGTGCGATTGCGAAATCACCGGTCATGACGACAAGAGAAAATGCAATGACTTGTAGACAAGTTGTTCTGATATCGATCATAACAACGCTCCCAAATCCGCAGATAGATAAACTCGCAGAAATGCAGCGCGGCGCAAAATGCGTGTCCGACGCGCGATCCGCTGAAGCAAAGATTTAAAGCTCACTTCGGTTTAGAGCAAGCATTCCATCGGCCAAGATACTCAAAGGCCACGGAATGCTCCCGACTAAAACAAGTGGAAGATGTTCGACGGTATATTGCGATCTGAGCTTGCTGAGAATAAGGCGCTTAAGAAAGAAAACCCGCGGCTCAAAATAGACGATCTCTGGGCGTGAGTCCGTCCTTTAGGTTGATCTAGAGCGTGATCACTTTAGATGGAAGCGTATCCTGAGTTGGCGAAGTAGTTGGTGAACTCCTGCGGCGTGAACTCACCGAGCAGATCGCCGATGCGGTTCCACAGGTTCTCGACGGTTCGTTCGCGGGCTTTGCGGATCAGATGCTTGAGTTTTGAAAAGACCTGTTCGATTGGGTTGAGGTCCGGTGAATAAGGCGGCAGAAACAGACGGTGCGCGCCGGCGCCCTTAATCGCGTGTTGGACGGTCTTGGCCTGGTGCGATCCGAGATTGTCCATGATGACGATGTCGCCAGGCGCGAGCGTCGGCACGAGGAACTGCTCGACGTAGGCGAGGAAGCTAGCCCCGTCGATCGGGCCGTCGAGCACGCAAGGGGCATCGATCCTGTCATAGCGCAGAGCCGCAAGGAACGTCAGCGTGCGCCAGCGGCCATGGGAAACGGTATCGATCAGGCGCTCGCCGCGTGGTGCCCAGCCTCTCAACGGCGCCATGTTTGTTTTCGTCCAGGTCTCGTCGATGAAGACCAGGCGATCAGGGTCTACGCGGGACTGATATTTGATCCAGCGGGCCCGTCGGCCCGCCACGTCAGGTCGGTTTCGTTCGCCCGCCACCACGATTTTTTTTGTGGCTCAAGCCTTCACGATGGACGAAGTTCCAAACCGCGCCGTAACTCACGACAATGCCGCGTTCGGCGAGTTCAGCCTGCAGGCGACGCAGTGAGACATCCGTCTCGCCGCTGATGCGCTTACGCAGCCAATCACGCTCGCCGGTGAGCGCAAACGGGCGATGCCCGCCCATGCGCTTGGCCGACACGCTGCCGGTAGCACGGAACCGTTGCGACCACTTCA
>JBPCWB010000004.1:0-3367 GCA_051009955.1 Hyphomicrobiaceae bacterium
GATACCAAACTGGCCAACCCCAGTTTTGTCCAGAAGGCGCCCGAGGCCGTCGTCGAGGAAAATCGCGAACGCAAAGTCGACTTCGAGGGGCAGGTCGTCCGCTTCGAGGCGGCGCTCAAACGGCTTGAAGCTGCCGCCTGACGCCGACTGAACAGCTAAAGCAAGTGCATGCCATGTTTGTTCCTGATCACTTTCGCCTCGATGACGCTGACCAGATTTTCGGGCTGATGCAGGCAAGACCGTTCGCCATCCTCGTTGGCTGGGATGCCGAGTCGGGTCTTGTGGCCACGCACCTGCCCACGGTCGTCCGCCGAGACCCGGCGGCACATGGCACCATTGAAGCCCATTTTGCGCGTGCCAATCCGCACTGGCGGATGTACGAGCGCGACGATGCACTGGCCATGTTCATCTATAACGGCGCCGAGAACTACATCCGGCCGGGGTGGTATCCCTCGAAAGCGGATACCGGCAAGGTCGTCCCCACATGGAACTACGATGCCATCCACGCCTATGGCCGGATCGAGCTCGTTCGCGACGTCGGTTGGTTGCGCGATCACGTCGCCACGCTCAGCAACCAGCAGGAAGCCGGCCAAGAGCAGCCTTGGTCACTGAGCGACGCGCCGGACGACTATACCAACATCATGCTGCGTGGCATCATCGGCCTGCGTTTCAAGATCAGCCGGCTTGAGGGTAAGCGCAAGATGAGCCAGAACCGGGCGTCCGATGACCGCGAAGGCGTGGTGGCCGGTCTGCGTGCGCGTGGCGACGATGCCGCGGTCGAGGTGGCTGCCATTGTCTCGCAAGAACTGGCAAAGACGCCAGAGTCAGGATGAGAACCGTACTTCAGGCGCCAGATGCGCGATGGAGCCGGCCATTTTTTAGATCATCCAGATAGAGCCGGGTCTCTTCGTCACTGGCGTCCGTCAGCGTTTGGGCCCGCTTGACGACCAAACTGGTAAGTTTCCATTGCAACCCGACCAATTGAAGCCCGCCGACGATACGACGCTCGGGATCGTCGCGATCCACGACCTCAATTTCGACATGACCAAAAGTAATGAATTCGGCGCGTTTGACACGCCTGACCACATCAGCAATCTGCGCCTTGAGTGGCAGATTTCGAACATCGGCCAAACCTTGAACGCGCGTACGATAACCGTGCTTCAGGCGATAGAGCTGCGGCATGCCTTCGGCCGTGATGTAGCGGTCCATGAAGCGATCCAGCATCGACTCGCCGAACATCGCTTTGACGCGCTGCCACATCGTGGGTCGGATTTGGCGTCCAACCTTGACCGCCGCCGGCAACAACTCGGCGTGGTGCGCAATCGACTGGCGCAATGTCGTACGAACACTGGCCCAATCGACGAGTTCACGCAGTGTCTGCGGGTCATTCGTTCGGATCGCCTGGCGAATGGACCAAGCAGTGTAGAAGGGAGCGAAGAGATAGGCCAGTGCCGCCATCAGGATGAGAGAGATTGAGAGCTTCCTGGCCAACTCACGCATACGGCATCCTCATGTCGAGCAATTTGAATATATGTTCATCTTGCACTTAAATCTGACCGGCAAACGGTCGAAGCATGACCAAGTGATGTCGTGATTGGGGGAAAACTATTGCCCGCAATGCGGGTAAACTGCCGCACTTCCGTCATGTCATGCCTGTTGCAGCCATTCGGTTTGGCTGATTGAAACAGGCGCAGGAGCGACCAACGGCGCAAGTCTGCCTCGGACGCCATGGCTCGCGGAAAAAAATGCGGCGCGCCGCTCGAATTGACCTGTCCATGCATCGATGATGCAAAGCCTGGAAACACAGCCATGACCAAGTCGCCTCCATCCCAAGCTCGTGCCGTCATCATAGGTGGAGGCGTTTCGGGATGCTCCGTTGCCTATCATCTTTCCCTGCTGGGCTGGAAGGATATTGTCCTGCTGGAACGCAAGCAGTTGACATCGGGAACGACCTGGCACGCGGCGGGGCTCATCGGTCAGCTGCGCGGCACGCACAATCTCACCAGGTTGGCGCGGTATTCGGCTGAACTTTACACCAAGCTCGAAGCTGAGACGGGTATCGCCACCGGCATGCGCCAGAACGGCTCGATCACCGTGGCACTCACTGATGAGCGAATGGAGGAATTGCGCCGTCAGAGTTCATTGGCCCGTGCCTTCCAAATCGAGGTTCATGACATTGGTCCGCGCGACGTCCTCGAACGCTATCCGCATCTCAATATCGAGGGTGTCGTCGGCGGCGTCTATCTCCCGCACGATGGCCAATGCGACCCCGCGAATATCGCGATGGCGTTGGCGAAAGGCGCCCGCCAGCGTGACGCCAAAATAATTGAACACGTCAAGGTTCAAGAGGTACGCCAGCAAAACGGACGTGTCATCGGTGTCGATTGGTTTCAGGAGACTGATGACGGTCCTGTCGCGGGGCACATTGCGACGGATGTCGTGATCAATTGTGCGGGCATGTGGGCGCGCGAGCTTGCCGAGCAGTCCGGCGTCACGATCCCGCTCCACGCCTGCGAGCATTTCTATATCGTCACGGAACCGGTCGACGGGCTCAGGCAAGTTCCCGTGCTGCGCGTGCCGGATGAGTGCGCCTACTACAAAGAAGATGCTGGCAAGATGATGCTGGGTGCCTTCGAGCCTAAGGCCAAACCATGGGGCATGGACGGTATTCCCGAGGACTTCTGCTTCGATCAACTGCCGGACGACTTCGATCATTTTGAACCAATTCTGGAGCAGGCCATCAACCGCGTGCCGCTGTTCGGAGAAACCGGCATTCATACGTTCTTCAATGGGCCCGAGAGTTTCACGCCGGATGATCTCTACTATCTCGGCGAAGCGCCGGAGTTGCGCGGCTATTGGGTCGCGGCCGGATACAACTCGATTGGCATCGTGTCGTCGGGCGGCGCCGGCTACGCCCTTGCGCAATGGATGGACAGCGGCAGTCCACCCTTCGATCTGTGGGGTGTCGACATCCGTCGGGCACAGCCGTTTCAGCGCAATCGCCGCTACTTGAAGGAGCGCGTAACGGAAACGCTCGGGTTGCTCTATGCCGATCATTTCCCCTACCGACAGCCGGAAACGGCGCGCGGTATTCGACGCTCACCGCTGCATGATCAACTCAAATCGCGCGGCGCGGTGCATGGAGAGACCGCGGGATGGGAGCGGGCAAACTGGTTTGCCGAGCCCGGCCAAACCGCCGCGTATCAGTATTCGTGGCAGCGCCCGAACTGGTTCGACAATAGCGCACGCGAGCATCTTGCGGTGCGCGAGGGCGTCGGACTCTACGACATGACGTCGTTTGGCAAAATTCGCGTCGAAGGCAGGGATGCCTGCGCATTTCTTAATCGCCTGTGTGCCAACCAAATGG
>JBPCWB010000005.1:0-4968 GCA_051009955.1 Hyphomicrobiaceae bacterium
GGACGGAAGCGCCAGTTCTCATGCACCATGAGGCGGATTTGTCCCTCGGCATCGTCAACCAGGCCTCTGGCTTCTGCCAGTGTCGGCGCGAGAGGCTTCTGACAAAGCACTGCGAGGCCTCGCGCTAGGGCTTGGCGAACCATCGCAGCATGGGTCTCCCGGGGCGTCGCAATGTCGACGGCATCGACCGCCTTGCTTGCCAGCAAGTCTTCCATGCTGTCGTAGACGTCGTCGATGGCGAACACTTGGGCCCGTTCTTCGGCGCGTTCGCGGATTGGATCGCAGACGGCGACCACCTGCGCTTCCGGCACTTTCGACCATCCGATCAGGTGATGGTGGGTAATCATGCCGGCGCCGATGAGCCCGACGCGCAAAGGACGGGACTCGGTCATGGAAAGGTGACGCGGTTTCGCAAATCGCCGCCCTTGAAAAAGGACCGCAAGTTGCTGAACAGCGCCGCCATCTTCTGACGCATGGCATCGCGCGTCCCAGCCGAGATGTGCGGGGTGACAACGACGTTGTCCAGGCCGAGCAGCGGGTTGGTCGGTTTGGCCGGCTCCTCTTCGAAGACATCGATCCCGGCCGCCAGGACATGGCCGGATCGTAAGGCATCGGCCAAGGCCTGCTCATCGACGATGCCCCCTCGCGCGGTGTTTACAACGATGGCGCCGGGCCTGAGCTTTGTAAATTCCGAGGCACCAATCATGTGGTGTGTCTCAATTGTCAGCGGCACGTGAACGGTCAGCACGTCGGCGGCCGCGAGGACTTCGTCCAGCGAGCCTGCCCGAACGCCCAGCGCGTCAGCCTGGTGCTTGTCAAGTCGGACCACAGGGTCGGCGTAGATGCCTGAACAGCCGAAGGCTTTGAGACGTTCCGCCACGGCCAAGCCAATGCGGCCCAGTCCGACATAACCGATGGTCTTGCCAAAGAGTTCGCGCGATACCCCCCGCAGCGTATTGACATGCCAATGCCCGCCGCGCAGTTCGCGGTCGGCAAAGGAAAGGCGCTTGGCGGCGGCGAGCATCAACAGGATCGTATGTTCGGCGACTCCGATGGTCGTGCCCTCCGGTGTCAGGCCGAGCGGCAGCCCGCGGCGCTTGATCTCCTGCCAATCCGTCGTGTCCTGCCAGCCGACGCCCTGGTGATGAACAATTCTGAGTCTGGTGGCGGCGTCCAGATGGCATTTCTTCAGCGGCGTGGCAGCGCAAATGACGGCCTCGCACTGAGCGATTTTTTGAAAGCGCTCCTCATCGTCGTCAGTGTCCAGGGCTAGGACCTCGAAATGCGGTCCGGCGGCCTCGCGGACAATCGCGTAGACGTCCTCAGTAGCGAAGCTGTGATAGAAAACCCGCGCCAAGACCTCCGACATCACCTTTCCCTTCACTCCACGTAGGCGGTCGTGTCGGCAGACAGGATGTCATCAAGCCAGGCCGGATACGACGCACCTTCAGAGACCGCTTGATCCATTCTGGCTTCCTTGGCGGCAATGGCAGTGAGTTCGGACGCTGCCGCAGCAATCCTGCCACGTGGCACGACGACGACACCGTCCGTGTCGCCAACGAGCAAATCGCCCGATTCAATTGCGACATTGCCGAGTGAAATCGGCAGACCGACGGTTCCGGGACCGTCCTTGAACGGTGAGTTAGGCGACAAGGCGCGCGCGAACACGGGTATGCCCACCGCGTTGAGGCCGGCAATATCGCGGACCAAGCCATCGGTGACGGCGGCGACGATGCCAGCATTCTTGGCCATGCCCAATAGTATGTCGCCCAGGACTGAAGCGACTTCGTCGGCATCCGTGGCCACGACCAAGACATCGCCCGGCTTGGCGAACTTCAGCGCCGCATAGGGTGCCAGGTTGTCGATCGGTCGGCTGCGCACTGTGATCGCGGAGCCGACAAATCGCTTGGCTTCGGTGAGTGGCCTAATCCAGTGCGGCAGCGCACCGCGGCGGCCAATCGAATCGACCACCCAACCCGTCGGGGCGTCCTGAAAGGGGGCGATCTCGCTGGCCACTGGCCTTGGAAAGTCGCGTCGAATGGTCAATGTCATGAGATGTCTCGCATGATTTGTTGCGCATGGCTGCTCGGCGCAGCAGTGCTGATTACTTTGGTCGTTTCCGCGTCAAACAGTTGCACGGTGTTGAGATCGATATAGATGTCTTGGCGGTCGCCGGTCCGCCTCGTGCTGTCCCGCCCAACGCGGGCAGTCACATCGTGGTCGGCTCCGGCGACCTTCAGAGCCAGCAGGGTTTCCGCGCCTAGTGGCTCAACCGTCGTCACTTCGGCCGGGAGGCAAGCGGTATTGCCGCCCGCGTCGGACTCTTCTTCGTACATGTCTTCGGGTCGGAACCCGACGATCACCTGGCGATTGGCATGGCTGGCCAGCAGCGATGGATCATGCCCGGGAAGCGGCATCACGAAATCGCCGACCTTTGCCACCATCGCCCCATTCTGGTTGAGGAGTGTACCGTCGATGAGGTTCATCGGCGGGTTGCCGAGGAAACGGGCGACGAACGTGTCCGCCGGATTTCGATAGACCTCGAGAGGCGGCCCGATTTGCACCAGGCGACCTTCGTTCATGATGCAGATCCGCGTGCCCATGGTCATCGCTTCGACCTGGTCGTGCGTAACGTAGATCATCGTGGCGCCAAGGCGCCGGTGCTGCTTGATCAATTCGTTGCGTGTGCCGACGCGAAGGGCGGCGTCCAGGTTCGACAAAGGTTCGTCGAATAGAAAGACTTTGGGATCGCGAACCACGGCGCGGCCGAGCGCAACCCGCTGGCGCTGACCACCGGAAAGTGCAAACGGCTTTCGCGCGAGATACGGCGTCAACCCGAGCATTTCGGCCACGTCATCGACGCGTCTTTTGATTTCGGTCTTGTCAAAGCCTCGCCGGCGCAATCCAAAGGCGAGGTTGTCGCCTACGCTCATGTGCGGATAGAGAGCGTAGGATTGAAACACCATGGCGATGTCACGGTCCTTCGCCGGCACTTTGTTCATGACTGTATCGTCAATGGCCAGCGTTCCCGAGGAAATCGACTCCAGACCCGCAATCATCCGCAGCGTCGTCGATTTTCCGCACCCGGAAGGACCAAGCAGCACCATGAATTCACCATCGGCGACGGTGAAACTGACGTCGTTGACCGCCCATTCGTCGGACTTGGGGTATTGTTTCCCCACATTCGTCAGCGTCACCACTGCCACGGCATTGCCCCTTTCACGGTGCTCATTTCACCGCCCCAGCGGTCATGCCCTGGATCAGGCGCTCGGAGAAGAACACGTAGATCACGATCACCGGTACGATCGCGATCATCAATCCCGTGGAGATCATGCCGATGTCCTCCAACTGATCGCCCATGAATTTTTGGATTCCCAGGGGCAAGGTCCGATTGCTTTCGTCGGTGATGAGAACCACGGCATAGAGAAACTCGTTCCACAGATTGATAAAATTCAGAATGACGGTTGTTGCGACCGCCGGCATCCCGATCGGCAGGGTCAGGCGCCAGAAGATCTCGAAATGCCCATAGCCGTCGACCTTGGCGGCGTCGTAGAGGTCCTGCGGTATGCGTGAGAAGAAGCCTTCGAGGATATAGACGGTCAGCGGCAACTGGATGGCGATGTAGACCAACGTCAGTCCGAACAACGTGTCGTAAATCCCATACTCCACCAGCACCTGGAATAGTGAAATAATGGTGATCTGAGGTGGGAAGAGCAGCGTCGAAAAGATGATAAAGAGGACGAGGCGGTTGCCCGGAAACTTGTAGCGCGCCAGGCAGTGCGCGGCCATCGAACCGATGATGGTGAGCGCGGCAACGGCGATGACGACCACCACCGCCGAATTCCAGAAGTAGGTGCCGTAGTTGGACGTGGTCCAGGCTTGCAGATATTTCTCCCAGTGCCACGTGTCCGGCAGGGCATAAGGGTCGGCGCTGATTTCCGTAGTTGTTCGGAACGACATGGCGCCGATCCAGAGGAACGGCCCCGCAGAAAAGCAGGTGTAGAGACTGAGCACGATGAGCAGCAGAATGCGTTTCAGGATACGTGTGTCGAATGCAGTCTGCACGGCTCAATACTCCAGCTTCTCGCGCTGCCGCAGCAGCTGGTGGAGGACGAGCACGAAGACCAGAATGACCACAAACCACACGGCCGCAACCGTCGACGGATACCCCAGATCGAACGTGTTCCACTCGAAGGCCCGCTTGTAGACGTAAGTCGAAACGGTTTCCGTTGACCACAGCGGGCCGCCGCCCGTCATGATCCAAACAAGATCGAAAACACGCATCTTGCCGATAAACGCAAGGATCAGGAGATTGAGAAGCGTCGGTCGAATCATCGGGATAATGATGAAGAACAGCTTCTTGAACCAGCCGCAGTTGTCCAATTCGGCCGCTTCCAGGACTTCGCGAGGGAGCGCATGGATGGCGGCGAGGCAGACAACCATGTTGAAGCCCGCCCACTTCCAGGCGTGCGCGAAGATGATCGCCCAGAGCGCAATATCGGGATCGCCGATCCAGGTCTGTTGCCAGTCATCGAGACCGAACCAGCGCAGCAGGGCATTGGCAATGCCCCAATCATAATTGTAAATCCACATCCAGAGGATCGCCACGACCACGTAGGAAATCAGCACCGGCGTGAACCACGCGACCCGGAAGAACCGGGAGAACGGCACTCTCGCGTAAAGGCAAAGCGCCAACAGTAACCCTGTGCCGACATCGATCAGCGGCGCCACTGCAGCCCAGGTGAGTGTGTTCGTAACCGCTTGAACGAATATCTCGTCGTTGGTCAGCAGCTCGATGAAATTGTCAAAGCCGACGAACTCCTCTCGGCCGCCAGGCCGCACGATATGCAAACTGTTGTAAAAGGTCCGGATCACCGGATACGCGGTGAAGGCGGCGTACATCAGCAGCGCGGGCATGAGGAAGACAGATATCGCGCCCCAGGCCGTGCCCATGACGTCGTCGGTACG
>JBPCWB010000006.1:0-6224 GCA_051009955.1 Hyphomicrobiaceae bacterium
TTCCGAATGGACCACGACTTCATGTCGCTACCCAACGTCATTGCCTCCCCGCACAATTCCGCATCGGTGGCCGGATGGCGCAAGACGGCAGTGCGCCGCGCCGTCGAGAACTGTTGCCGAGTCCTAAGGAGCGAGACGCCACGCTTTCTCGTTCCGCAAGAAGATCGCATGATGTGACGTGTCTTTGATGCCGGCAGCTGCGCCCTGTCCCCCAAACGACATCGGTCACAGACATACTGCGTTGGATCATCGTGCCTTATGTCGGAACCGGTTGGACGCGACATGAAGCAGGTTGCTCTAGTCACCTGGCTTGTTGTAGCTGGCCTCGATCCTCTCGAGCAGTTCTCGCGTTGGCATTCCGAGAGGCGCCAGCCCATTCTCCTTCTCAAACTTGAGAATGGCGCCGCGGGTGCCGCGACCGAAGACCCCGTCGACCGACGCCTTGTAGTGGCCCGAGGCCTTCAGGACAGTCTGCAGGCGCGTCAGATCATCTAGGTCCGTCAGCAAATGCTCCGCCTTGAATCGCTCCAGACCACGAATAAACGCCGACGTTAAGACCGCGACGTTGGAGCTTCGCGTGTAGACGTTGCGTTTTCGCCTGCTTCCACGCACGCGGCGATAGAGTGCATAGCCAGTCGTTCCGGCATTGATCGCAATCACCCTGGGTCCGGAAGCAGTCTGCATCAGAACCGGCGCGCCCGACGACCCCTTCTTGGTATCGCAGGTGTGCGGTAGCACGGTGCCGCGGGATTTGAGGGCACGCCGCTGCGAAGATAAGAAGTACCGGCGACTCGACGTCGAGCGAATGCCACAAGCGGGGGACAGCCATTTGTCTTCGACGCTCTTATCGCCATGATAACCGATCAGGAAAAGCGATCCACGCTTCGCGGCCTTGTTCACGTCTTTCTGTGACGGGGAGGCAAATTCAAGCTCATGACCACGACAGACGCTATGGCTCAGTTTGGCAAACGCCCAGTCCTTGGTGAAGCTGACGACGGAGCCGCCGCCGCGGTAGTAGTCGGCGTAGATCGATAGCAGCGGCTGGTCTTTGGCGACAAACACCAGACCGCTGTCACGGCGGCCTTTACGCGCAGATTTCGGCAGAAGCAAAAAATAGACCTTGCTCAGGTCAGCTTTGCGCCGCCGTCCCGGTGTTCGAACAATACAGTGCGCGTTGGTCGCGATCACGTCAGCTCCGACACAGAACGCCGTGCAGCCGATGTTGCGGGAGATATCGTGAATCAAGCCAATGCCGTCCGAGACGGTCTGATATTTTCGCGGAACCCTGACCCGCTCGTCCTTACCAAAGATGGCGATCGGCCTGACGAGACGATCCGGTAGTTTGACGATCCCTTGCGCACCGGGCAGCACCATCGCGGTCTCGCCCGGGGATGCCGCCAATGTGCACACCAGGAGACCAAGTCCGATCGTGGCAAATGCTTTGGAGCTGTTCATTTGACCTATCCGACTGACGATGTACCCGTTTCGCCCGCCCGGCGCCGTGTAATCTGCAATGCCGGGGCGCAAACGTCCACCACCGGAATTAGCGATTGGTTCGCCGACTATTTGCAAGCCTGAAAGTGCAGCATCACGACGACCGGCGTCACAATCGTGTTATTTTCGGTGCGGCGTGCCCGAAAAGTTCCAATCTTCGTTCAGAATTACCCGGTTCGATGTACAATTGAATTGGTGGAGCCATACGTCCGAGTTCAATCATTCGCATGCGAGACACGATCTTAGGCGCTCTTGTTTTCAGTGCCGTCGCTACAGCCTCGGCTGCGGTGATCGCAGATGGGCCGGGCGCTGTGGCGACTGCCTCGGCGTTCCGTGATTGCAACGCCTGCCCAGAAATTGTCGTCGTTCCTTCAGGCCGATTTCGGATGGGATCGAAAGACGGTGGCCTCGACGAGGAGCCGCTTCGTATCGTCAGGATTTCGCGTCCACTGGCCATTGGAAAGTTCGAAGTGACATTCGCCGAATGGGACGCCTGTGTTGCCGACGGCGATTGCCGGCGCCGGCCAAGGGACGAGGATTGGGGGCGGCGACGGCGCCCTGTGGTCAATGTCTCGTGGGACGAGATCACCAATGAATACATCC
The DNA here is from genome assembly GCA_051009955.1 of Hyphomicrobiaceae bacterium. Classification (GTDB taxonomy): domain Bacteria; phylum Pseudomonadota; class Alphaproteobacteria; order Rhizobiales; family Hyphomicrobiaceae; genus Tectiglobus. Next base: position 2,098 of record JBPCWB010000006.1, read on the forward strand.
GTTGGCTGAGGCGGAAATCCGGTCACGACTACCGCCTCCTGACCGAGGCCGAATGGGAATATGCCGCCCGTGCAGGCAGCTCCACGCCCTACACTTGGGGACACGCCGTACCGAAGGGTCAGGCCAATTGCAACGGCTGCGGCAGCCGTTGGGATCACCGCATGACGGCACCTGTCGGCTCATTCACAGCCAACGCGTTCGGATTGCACGACATGCATGGCAACGTCTGGGAATGGGTCGCCGACTGCTGGCACAACGATTATCGCGATGCCCCGGCTGACAACCGGAGCTGGACCAAGAATTGTGAAACAGATTTCTTCGAAAAGAACGGCCTCAGAGTGGTCCGTGGCGGCTCCTGGCTCGACTACCCTTGGCGCATCCGCTCGGCGCAGCGCTACGCCGTACAAGCCCGGTTCCGCAATGGCAATCATATCGGCTTTCGCGTCGTCAGGCCGGTGCGCAAATAACGACCAACTTCGATCGCCGAGCAGAATAGGTCCCGATGCTAGTGACGCTTGAGTTTTAGCCCGGCACGCTCCCACGCATTGAGGCCATCGCGCATATGTATGATGCCCTTGAGACCGGCACGGCGCAGGATGCCGAGAGACCAACTGCTGCGATATCCGGCGGCGCAATGCACGAGATAGGTTGCATTCTTGTCGAGTTCGGCAATACGGCTCCTGAAACTCATTGCGTAGTAGTTGATGTTGCGGGCACCGGCGATGTGACCGTCGCGATATTCCCTAGCCGTACGAATATCCAACACGACGATTTCCGGTTTCTCCTTGAGCAGTTGTGCCGCCTCGACCGCTGAAACATGCTGTACCGCGCCCGGCTCCGCGCGAACCGGGTTCGCCGCGACGACCAACATCAAAGCCAAACAAACAACGACTCCAGCCAAGAAGCCGCCGCGGATGCCGAGCAGATTCCCGACCATCCCAAAACGCTGCAACATTTCAATCGGGAACATAGCGTATAGCCGTCTTGTCATCGATCAGTCGGCCCCAATAGGTATTGTAAGGATGGATGGCCGTGGTCACCGACCGGTTGCGCGTCAGCCGCCGCCTCTCATTGCGCCATTGAAAGAGCCCGCCTTGGAGATTGCGAACGGAGCGGGCACCACGGGCAATGAGAACGTCCTGCACACGTTGCGCGAGCGCCGATGAGCGCATTCCGACCGAGCAGTAAAAGACGACGCGAAGCCCCGTCACGCGATCCCCATAGTTGGCCAGGAAGTCCCGCTCCGTGATATCCGGCGAGACACGAACAGCATCGGCCAGATGGCTAACAGCGAACTCATCACGTTCGCGCACGTCGAACAGCAGTGTATGCCGCCCGCCGCTTTTAGCGAGTTGGGTCGTTGTCACGTGCGCGACATTTGGATAGCGGGCAGCAACTGTCCGATGGACCCGGCTGAGCTCCGAGGCCGCCGCCCCGTCGCCGCCGTCAACAAAGCCGACCGAAAACGTCACGGCGGCAAGCAGCACGATCAGGATAGCCGAGATCTTTCGCAACTCGCCGGTCATTCACCGTCCTCCGGGTGACGTGGTGGTGATTCAACGAGCAACCACAAACTTGCCGGTCTGTGAAGCCCTGCCATGGCTCATCGTCGACCACATCGGGACAAATTTTTGTGTGTTTGGTCAGGAGGTTGCTCGCGATTCTGCGAGCGAGGCTCATTGCTGAGATGACGCCAGCGAACACCGGAGAGACGCTATCGGTGCTGCTGCCAAAACCAGTACATCAGGACGCAGCATCGCCCATCGCACCATCAGTAAATTGCGAACCCGCTGCTCGATTTTGATGGGCAGCCCGATGACTATCGCCTGTGCGCTGCCCTTTCCAAAACCGAAGTGACATCAAAACATCGATTTTTTCTGTACATGTATCATAATATCGATTTAAAGGTGTGGTAAGTCAAGCAAACGAAGTCTCACGAGGTGGTTCACGGCTTGTCGGTCGAGAGACCATCCAAAAACGGAACTTCAAATGGGAGGAGACGAGTAATGCCAGACATCAAAAGACACGTTTTGGCCGTTGGCCTCGCGATCACGGCGGCAGGCGCGGTCGTTTCGGCGCAGGCCGAAGAACTACGGATTGGCACGGCAAGCCAGGGCGGTGCCTTCTACCCCCTCGGACAGGCGATCGCATCGGTGGTCAACAAGCATGCCGAGGGCCTGACCATGGTGCCAGTCGTGACGCAAGGTTCGGTGCAGAACCCACGTCTCGTCACACGGAAAGAAGTTGACCTTGGCATCACGAACAACAACCTCGCCGTCTTCGCCAACAAGGGCGCCGCCATGTATAAGAAGGGCGGCAAAATGAACCTTCGTGCGCTTGGATCGCTGCATTTCAGCATCTTGCACATGATGACGCTGGAAAGTTCCTCCATCAACACGATCGGCGATCTCAAGGGCAAACGGGTTGCAGTCGGTCCGGCCGGCGGCGGGACGATTCCGTTTCTGAAACAGGTCCTCGGCCTCCACGGATTGACGATCAAAGATATCACGCCGAGCTTCCTGTCCTATAGTGACGGCTTCAGCCAATTGGCCGACGGCAATGTCGATGCCGCATTTGCGCTGAGCGGATTCCCAGCCGGCGCGGTTATGCAGGCGCGGGCGAACAAAGGCCTGAAATTCATTGGCTTTGCCGATGGCGTGTTCGACAAGGCTCTGGCGAAATACAAGAACTACAATCGCGTGGTTGTCGCAAAGGATGTCTATCGCACGCCAAACGACGGAGTCGTCCTTGGCGTCAATAACATGCTCGTCGTCGATGCCGGTATGGATGCCGAGAAAGCCTTCAAAATAACCAAGGCGATCTACGACAACATGGACGAGCTTCGCGCCGGCAATGCCCACGCCAAGCAAATCGTTCCGAAGAAATCGCTGACATTGCGCATTCCCTTGCATCCCGGCGCAGAACGCTACTTCAAAAAATAAGCGCGTCGCACCGTCGAGATCAAACCAGCCCGGCAAGGCGCACTTTGTGCCTTGCTGTCGTTGATGCGACCGTCGGCCTGGAGATGCCATGGCTGAGAGACTGAAGACCTCCATTGACTGGGTCATCACCGGCTTGGCATTTACCATCGGCGCGTTCCATCTCTTGAACGTCTCCGGGCTTGTTGTCTTGTCGACACGCGACGTCCGGATCTTCCATCTGCTGATGATGTTGTCGCTGCTGTTTCTGATGCGTCCGACGTTGCGCCGGTTCCAAGACCATCCGGCAGACAGATTGTTCAGCTTTGCACTTGTTGCAGCATCGATCGCAAGCAGCGTTTATGTCCTGCAACGCTGGCAGGACATCGCACTCAGTGGCGGCGAAACGGAACCGCTCGATGCCACCGTCGGCATTGTTATCCTCGCGCTGGTCCTCGAAGCCGCGCGCCGTGGCGTTGGCCTTGTCCTGGCCGTGATCTGCCTGATCTTCTTTACCTATCCCTTCTACAGTATGTATCTCCCAGGCGTTCTCGAAGGCCGCGGCTATTCCCTGATCCGAATGTCTGAGTTTTTGACGACGACGTCGCAGGGTGTTTATGGGATTCCCCTCGGTGTTTCGGCGACCTACATCATTCTTTTTGCGATCTATGGTGCATTCCTCAGCGAATTCGGTGCCGGTGATTTCTTCTTCAAACTGGCCAGCCGTCTGACGGCCAACATGCGCGCTGCGGGCGCCAAGACAGCCGTCATCTTCAGCACATTGCTGGGCATGATCTCCGGGTCCGCCGCCGGCAACGTCGCCGTGACGGGGACCCTCACGATCCCGATGATGAAGCGCGAGGGCTATAAGAACCACGAAGCCGGCGCGATTGAAGCCGTCGTTTCGACCGGCGGACAGATCATGCCGCCCGTGATGGGGGCAGCTGCATTCATCATGGCGGAAGTCGTCGGCGTCCCCTACACGAACGTGATGTCCGCCGCGATCATCCCGGCACTTCTATTCTTCGCCTCGGTGCTGTTCGTTGTTCATCTGCGCGCAACCAAAAGCAACATGCAGCCCGCAAGCATTGTCGACCAGGACGACGAGCCATTGCTCATGATCGTCCTGAAGGGCGGCCAGTTCATCATTCCGTTCGTCACACTCATCGCCATGATGCTGAACGGCTACTCCCCCTTCAAGGCGTCCTT
>JBPCWB010000007.1:0-6408 GCA_051009955.1 Hyphomicrobiaceae bacterium
AGATCGTTCAGACTCATTGGCACGCGTCACCAGTCGAGAAGCTGATGGAAAAGTTGGGAATTGATTGGCAGGCGAAGAAGGTTGAATTTGAGAACTATCTCAAAGAGGTCGAGACCGGTAAGCAGGATCAGCTCTATGATCCACGGCTGCGCATTACCAGTGGACCAGGGTTCAAACGGTCGCCTGACACATTCATCTCTCCGCCAGCGGGAGAATAGCCGTTGTGCGGGCGAGCGCCAGTCTTGCAGATCAACAGTCGCGCCGACGCTCATACGAAATCTGCCGCGGCAGAACTGTCCTCGCTCGGTAAGGAACGCACATGACGAAGCCGATACTTGTTGTAGGAGGTGGACCGGCAGGCCTCGCAGCCGCTCATGCATTGTCGACCGTTGGCCATCCCTGCACTCTGATCGAAAAAACCGAAACACTCGGCGGAGCGCCAATTCACTCGGGTTACGCCAAGTTAGTCCCGTCCGGCGAGTGGGCGAAGGATGCCATCGGTGGCATGGTCACGCGGATCCAAGATAAGTCGGGAGTCGAGATCAAGACCGGAACGACAGTGCAGAGTTTCGCCGGCGGGCCTGGCGATTTTAGTGCGACTTTGTCTGATGGCACTGTCGGACAATACTCGGCTGCAATTCTGGCGACCGGATTTACGCACTTTGATTCCGTGAACAAGCCAGAGTGGGGCTTTGGCACGTTCCCCGACGTTGTTACGACGACGCAAGTCGAGCAAATGATTTCATCTGGCACGGGCGTTCGCTGTCCGTCTGACGGACGCAAGCCGAAACGTGTCGCCATCTTGTTGTGTGTTGGCAGCCGCGATCGGCAAATTGGGCGGGAATGGTGTTCCAAGATCTGTTGCACGGTTTCGGCAAACATGGCCATGGAGATCCGCGAGGAGCTGCCGGATTGTCATGTCTACATCTACTACATGGATATTCGCACATTCGGCCACTACGAGTCCGATTACTACTGGCGGAGCCAGGAAGAGTTCAAGGTCAAATACATCAAGGCGCGCATTGCCGAGGTAACCTCAGATGGCCAGAAACTCATCGTCAAGGGGGAAGATACACTAGTCAAAAGGCCGATCACGATTCCATTCGATTTGGTTGTGCACGCGATCGGAATGGACCCCAACGTCGATAACATGACCTTGTCGGCGGTGTTTGATGTGGAGCTTCATCGCCACGGTTACATCATGCGCAAGGACACCTACGGCATTGTGGGAGCGACGTCCCGTGAAGGTGTTTTTGTGGCGGGCGCAGCGATTGGTCCGGAAACGATCGATGATTCAATAGCGCAGGCCAACGCGGCTGCTATGAGCGCGTTTGCATTGGCGCGCGCTTCTCTGGCCCAGGCGGCCGAGTGAAGTGGCACGAGGTTTCCCATACGGTGCTGCTGGAGAGTTTGGATCGAGACTGAGTTCGAGAAACATGAGCAAGGTTGCATGAGTAACGTTGTTCCATTTGGCCGTGCCCATGGTCAGGCCGCGCGTCCCATATTGCACCTGTCCGGGCCGAAACTGCGCGCGGCTATGGACGCCTTGATCATGGCGTCAGATGGAATGGGGGGCGTTGAACAGTACGCCAAAGCCGTCAAACTCAAGGCGGACGTTTTCAAGCAGCTGCTTGGCGATCGCCGCTCTGCCCGTCTGTCCCTCGCAGAATTCGAACAGCTCGTCGCATTCATGTCGACGGTGCGGAGGCGTGTGGCCAAGACGCTTGAAGCGAGCAGCTGGCATGATTTGCGGCTACTCATTGATGCGCTGCTTGACGGTGCCGAAGAAAGCGGATCAGCAGATCAACGCATCGAGGCGTTCGTCGAGGCCTTTCCGCGAGACAGGCAGCATCGGTTCGTTCGCGACTTTGCAACTGAAGTCCTACACAACGTTTTTCCAGAGCAATATCCGATGATGAATCGTTGGGTCTGGGACGCTAAGAGCAATACGGGCGTGTTGCGCGAAATTTGGCATGGCGAGGACGTCGATCACTGTCTCATCGATGTACCGGACAGTTATGAGACCTTCCTTGTATTGAGGGAAGAGCTCTCCCAGTTCTTGTCTGACAACGGCATCTTTCGAGACATGATCTGGTATGTGGACCTGCTTTGCGCACAGATCTATGGCGACTATATCAATGCACAGGGTGGCTCATTTCTGCGGACAGAATTTGCATCTGAAGCAGATCCCTTAGAGCAATCGCGGCGCATTCTCGGGCTTGACGGAATCGACCCGCATTCCGGTCGCTCGAGATTGAAGACGATCGCGGGAAAAGCGCATTCGATCAAGGCTCCGAAGCAGCTGAACTGAAAGGTGTCGGTACGACATGCCTATTCACGAGAAGTCGTTGATCCGTCCCGAGAACCTCAAGACGCATGACAATCTTTCAATTGATGGTATCGACGTATCGGGGCATTGGTCGACATTCATCGAGAGTCGCGTCATCACGGACTATAACGATGATATGCAGGACGAGATAGCGGCCCTGCCGGGTGGCGAAAACATTCACCGGTGTTGGCAGTGCGGCTCATGCACCAACTCGTGCACCGTTTACGCGATCGAACCACGCTTCAATCCACGCTATTGGATTTATCTGATCCGGACCGGTATGGAAGCGGAACTTCTGCGCGACAAGGATATCATCTGGCAGTGCGTCTCGTGCAACAAGTGTACTTACGTGTGCCCACGCGACGTCGCGCCGGAAGGCGTCATGAAAGCAACGGCGCATTGGCTGGAACTCAAGGGCCACACGCCGAAATCCCCGTCAATGATCTTCGATGAGGTGTTTTCTGAACAAGTCATCCGGCGCGGAAAGATCGAAGATACCGAAGTTTTGATCGACTTCTTCAAGCGCACCAAACAGTCACTCTTCCAAGATTGGCTTGTGCAGATTGTCGCGAATGTCTTGAAGAAGCTGCCGATTGGGTGGGGCATCAAGTCTGGCCTCGCCATGATCTTCAAGCCCAAGGCTCGCAACTGGCGGCGAGCGCGGCGTGCTCTCGAGGACTACATTCACGAGCAGGACATGCAACACAGGGCCGCTCTTGGTCTCGACGGGCCAAAGCCGCGGACTGCAGCAAACGATGATGTGCCGGTGGCGAGAACGGAAGCTGCCGAATGACAGGTGACGCGCCGCCAACGGCTCGATCACTTGCTCAACGAATAAAGATCGCGACTGAAGGATAAGACATGGTTGATGTTACCGAGCTCGCAAAAAAAGTTAAGTACAAGCGCGTTGGCTATTATCCGGGCTGCGCCCTGGACGGAACCGGCCATGCCTACAATCGCTCGACGAAAGCAATAGCCAGCAAGCTGGGTCTCACGCTGAAAGAGGTCAAGAATTGGAACTGTTGCGGTGCGATGGAAGTCAAAAACATTGATCCAAAAATCCAGACCTATTTGTCGTCGCGCGTACTCTCGAATGCCGTCAATCACAATAAGCTCGACGTCGTCATGGCGCCCTGCAACGGGTGCTATCACAATCTCAAGAAAGCGGAGTACGATCTATCTCACGACGAGGAGAGCAAGCAGGTCGTCGACAAATTATCCAGAAAGGCGGGGCACAAGACGTATGAGGCAGGTCAGGCCGAAACGATCCATGCACTGGACTGGCTGAAGGAGACGGTCGGCGAGGAGGGGTTGGCCGCTCGCGTCAAAAACTCATTGGCTGGCATCAAGGTCGCGAACTATTACGGCTGCATGTACACGCGTCCGCGCCACATCTTTCCGGAAAAAGATCAAGGTCCAGGTTCCGAGTCAACGGCCAAACCACACTTCATGGATGATTTGCTGGCGGCGGCCGGTGCTGAAAATGTCGACTTTCCGCTCAAAACCGCCTGTTGTGGAGGGGCACATACGCTTTCTGACTCCGATACGTCCACCAAGCTAGTGCTCAATATTCTGGACGCGGCCGAGGCGTCGGGAGCGGAGGTCATCGCGACCGAGTGTCCGACTTGTCATACGGGATTGGAGATGCACCAGATCAGAGGCGAAAAGCGCTTCGGGAAGAAGACAAGCGTCAAGATCTTGTACTTTACGCAGCTTCTCGGACTGGCGCTGGGCATAAGACCGCGAAAGCTTGGCGTTCAAGAAAACATCTCGGATTCGATGGATTTCATCATTGAACGCAATCTGCTGTAATTGACCTGTCGTTGATTGGCATTCTTGAAGAGCTGTCGGAAACGGAGACCCATGCAGATCTCTGAAATTGAAAGTGACATCGAGCGCTGCACAGCGTCAATTTCGCAAGTTGGATCGGATCGTGCAGAGCCGCTTGTTATCATGGACGAACTCCTGCGCGTGGGCGAGGCCGTGCTGGAACTCTGGGTCCGAGCACGCGGCCAGGAACCGACAGTAGCAAAGCGCGAAGGGTTTCGGTTGCTGGCGCTGCACCGTCAGGGTTGCAAGGGGGATCCGTCGTTTAACGCATGCCGGGAAACGTGCCGGGAACTCTGCTACTACTACAACTTGATTGCGACGGATCAGGATCATCCGGATACGTCAGCACGCCTTAAGCTTGCGAGCCTCGTGGCGAAGCACCTCTACCTGTTCGTCTCAGGTAAAATGCAGGTCGAGGAGCTTGGTGAATTCTGTTGCTCTTCGCGTCCGGTGCGTGGCAGCAACGAAATGTTGGACGAACATGAAACATCAAATTGATGCAAGATCGCCTAGCCATTTGAGCAGCTAGGGATACAAACGTTGGGCTGGAGGTAGCTATGCCGCTCGTCAAAGGATGTCACTTACCGGATGACCTGCTTTATGACGTGGAGAACCACATCTGGTTTACGGAAATGGGTGATGGCACGGTCAAGCTTGGGATGACGACTGTTGCAACAGCCATGGCCGGTGATCTGGTGGCGTTCACGCCGAAGAAAGTTGGACGCTCGGTGAAACAAGGCCGGTCCTGTGCAACGATCGAATCCGGCAAATGGGTCGGGCCGGCAAAATCAGCGGCTGCCGGCGAAGTTACGAAAGTCAACGACGCATTGGTCGCTGATCCAACCTTGGCAAATAGCGATCCCTATGAAGCTGGCTGGATGGTGATCCTGAAACCCGATGATTGGGAAAGCGTTAAGCCATTGTTGACGAGCGGTGCACAAGTCCAGGCGCCATACGAGGCGAAGATGGCTGCTGACGGTTTCGATGGTTGCGCGTGAGTTGATAGAGGCTGCATCCGCAGACGGCACCGACGTGCGAGGCTCTCATGTTCCTCACGCTCTAAGCGAGGGTGATTCCGCGGCCTGCTTGTGGTGGGAATTCCAAATGCTTGTGGCCGTCGTAAATCTCCGACAGTCTCGCAATCGCTGACTCTGGCAGGTCTGAGCTTTTGCGGGTTTTGAGATCGACGTGCACAATTGCCGTCTCAACGGTTGCCACCAGATGCCCTTCGACGGCGTGGAACATTCGCAAAAAATACCGCATTCGACGACGGTCGAATTGCAGCAATTGAAATGTCACGCGAAACTTGGTCTCGGCCAGCATTTCGCGGAGGTAGGTCGTATGCATTTCCACGAGAAAAGGCGCTGACCGCGTCTCTTGCCTGTATGTCTCACCGAGTGTCAGAAGCTCAAGCGCGGCGTCGTTGGCTTCGCCAAATGCGACAACGTAATAGGCGGCATACATGTGCCCACTTCCATCGATCCATTCAGGCCGGACGTTGCCCTCGTAGACATCGATCGGCTTGTCGAATTCCTTTTTGGTCATGCGAACCTGCCAATGAAATGGTGAATGTCATGCTTGCACGGACATCTCTCGGTTGGCTGACCCTCAACAAAGCGCAGCCCGCCGATGCCTCGTCGTTCCGCTGTGACGTTGCAGGATCAGCTTGACTCATGTCAATGGCGCAGCCGCTCTATTTGCTAGGTTTGCAATGTCAAGGATTGCTGCCCTGGGCACGGGCGCTTCCTTTGGAATCGAGACGTCAAAGAACGGTTTTTGAACCGCATCGAGAGTGACAGAATGGTTCGCTTGTTCTCCATCACCGCTATCGCGACGGCCGCGCTCCTGTGTATGGTCACACTCAACAAACTAACGGCGGCTGACGCCGGTGGATACAAATACTACTCGACGCAGGCGACGTTCGAAGACGTCCTGCAGGATCTCAAAGATGAGATCATCGATCGAGGTTTGGTCATCGACTTTGTGGGCCACGTGGATACCATGCTCGAGCGCACGAGTTCTGCCGCAGGAAGTGTGACAAAGACAGGCAAAGCCTCCCCCTATCTACATGCGAAGTATCTTCAATTCTGTTCCGCAAGGCTTGCTCATGAGGCCATGAGCGCAAACCCCTTCAATCTCTCCGTTTGCCCCTACGTCGTGTTCGTGTTCGAGTCACGGTCCCAGCCCGGAAAGATCATCGTTGGATATCGGCGCTCGATGGCAGGACCGTCCAAGCGCACACGGGAGGC
>JBPCWB010000008.1:0-6587 GCA_051009955.1 Hyphomicrobiaceae bacterium
TGAGGGCCTTGAGCGCAAGCACGTGGGCGTCAGCGAGATCGCTGACGTGGATGTAGTCTCGGACGCATGTTCCGTCGTGCGATTCGTAGTTAGTTCCAAAGATCGTCAAGTTCGGCCGCCTTCCTGAAGCAGCATCAAGCACAAGTGGAATTAAGTGTGTCTCTGGATCGTGGTTTTCACCCACTGCATTGTCGGGATCGGCACCGGCAGCATTGAAGTAACGCAATGCGATGTAATTAATGCCGTACGCAGCTGAAAAGTCTGCGAGAATCCGTTCAACCATTAGTTTGGATGCGCCGTACGGACTTATTGGTTGCAGGGGTGAGTCTTCGCTTATTGGGAGATTGTCCGGGATACCATACGTCGCGCACGTACTGGAAAAGACAATATGCTGAATGTCGTGGTCACGGGCCGCCTCAATCAACGTCAGCGATCCCACGACATTGTTGCCATAGAACTTACCAGGATGACTAACGGACTCGACGACGTCGGCGAGGGCCGCGAAGTGAATGATCGCGATTGGCTGGTAGTGGGTCAAAACCTGATCCAGGCGTGCGCGGTCTAGAATGTCGCCCTGCTCAAGAGGACCCCACTTCACAGCCCATTCGTGGCCATTGACGAGATTGTCAAAAGTGACAGGCGTATACCCGGTCTGAAAGAAGGCTTTGCAGGCGTGCGAGCCGATGTATCCTGCGCCACCAGTGACCAGAACATTCTTTTGCTTCCGCATGCGTTGACCCATCACCTACCAGCCAAGGCCTCGATAACAGCATGGTTGTCGATTATTGATGGCAACTCAAGATGCAGCGGATTGCAATTACGCGCGCTGGTGCGCAAACGCCAAAGTAGTAATCCGTATATGCACTTGCGCGAAAGCTCAGGATCCCGCCAACTGTAGCCATCGCCCTCCCCCCGGGGGCACCTCCCCCTCAGACTTGGGGCAGCCCACCAGGGTCGTCCCATCTCTTGTCCGGCAGACATCCGCCAAGGTATGCGCCCGGTGCTCAACGCCTTTCGTGATGGCGCCGGGCCGTTCGTGGTGCCCACCTGGATATGAGCGGACAACCTCCAGACGGCATTAAGACCGAGAACCGTGTGTCGTCGCTGGAGTGAGGCGTCCATGAATCGATTTGTCGCCGAAGCAAGCCGGTCGGGCGTAACGTGGCGCAAATCAAATAAGGCGGTCAGCATCACACGTAAGGGCTTCATCGCGCCATGGCCGGGAACGCGCGCGTCGGATCCGCATCGAATTGATTGATCCACTTGCGCAGCACGTTCTCATGAACGCCGAGATCACGCGACACTTGTGCCACTGTCACGTCGCGCTCGCGAACGAGCCGCACTACCTCCAACTTGAACTCTCGAGAGAAATTCCACTGTCCCGCACGCCAACTCCGGTTTCATCATGACACCTATACCGTGTGTCTGTGAAACCACGTGCAGGCCAACCAGGTTTCAACATGCCTGCTTGAAAGAGCACCGAAAACTGTCGCCAATCCAATGAGAAACTAACGTTGAAGCGGTACCAAGTGGGTACGGAAAGCTTACACGCACCCTTCCTTTGCGCACTGCTAATTCCCCTTTTTGCAGTGTCGCAGGGCAATTTCTCACGATAGCCTCAAGCCGCGCCGACAGATCGGTTTTGCGCGTAGCTGCGGAATTGGAATGCTGGCGTTCACGCCATTTGCGCAGGTGCGCCATTGGGTGACGAGTCCCACTGGAGGATTTTTCAACGCGCAACGTGAGACAGCAAGAACTGGTGAGTGACCCCCGTGTTCGCAACAGGGAATGGGCTGTCGTATGACGTTACAAACTAATGTAGACCAGCGATTTGCATCCTCAATAGATCGCAAAGATATCAGCAAGATTGCGATCGCTGCCGCCTTTCTGGCCGCAGTAATGGCATTTGCAAATACTCAGCTCGGACTGAGTAGCGGGAGCGGAACATTCATAGTTTTCGCGGCGGCAGTCGGTGGCTACATGGCCATGAATATCGGCGCCAACGACGTTGCCAACAATGTCGGTCCGACAGTCGGCTCCGGCGCACTCACGATGACCTGGGCTGTCGTGTTGGCGGCTGTATTTGAACTGTTGGGTGCATTGATCGCGGGTGGCGATGTTGTCAGCACCATTAAGAAGGGCATTATCGATCCGGCAACGATTGCCGACTCTTCGACATTCATCTGGCTGATGCTGGCTGCGCTTTGCGCCGGAGCTGTTTGGCTGAATATCGCCACCTATTTCGGCGCGCCAGTCTCAACGACCCACTCGATCGTTGGCGGAGTATTGGGGGCTGGAATTGCAGCGGGCGGATGGCAAATCGCCAATTGGGACAAAATGCTGATGATTGCAGCCAGTTGGCTCATATCGCCGGCACTCGGTGGTTTGATTGCCGCGGTCTTTCTCTATTTGATCACCCGCATCGTACTGGATCAACGAGACTTTGTCGCCTCAGCGCAACGCTTTGTACCATACCTCTTGGCTTTAATGGCGTGGGTATTCATTACCTACCTTGCCTTGAAGGGGCTGAGCAAACTCTGGAAAACGGATTTTGCTACGGCAGGTACGCTGGGACTGGCGAGCGCTCTGACCGTCTATGTTTTGGTCACGCCAAGGATTGCACGCCGTTCAGTTCAGTTGACAGATTCTCGCGAGAGCATCAATCAACTGTTCACGGTGCCGCTCATCTTTGCTGCTGCGTTGTTGAGCTTCGCCCACGGCGCAAACGATGTGGCAAACGCTGTCGGACCACTCGCGGCAATTTATGATGCAATTGCCAATGGCAACGTATCGACAAAGGCAGTGATTCCATTCTGGGTTATGCTTGTTGGAGCTCTCGGGATTGCCTTCGGTCTCGCGCTTTATGGTCCAAAACTGATTAGAACGGTCGGGTCGGAGATTACGCAACTCGACAAGATACGTGCGTTCTGCGTTGCACTTGCTGCCGCAATAACGGTGATCATTGCATCACAACTGGGTTTGCCGGTGAGTTCAACCCACATCGCAGTCGGTGGTGTTTTCGGCGTAGGATTTATGCGCGAGTATTTGCATTCCTATGAAGAGCATGTGATCCATGAAATCAGGAATCGCATAAAGGGCGATGATCCATTGGCCGTCGAAGCTTTCCTGAATGAGTTTGAGTCCTCAGCGCTTGCAGAACAGAGTGCGATGCTCAAATCACTCCGCAAGAACGGTAGCCGTCAGCTGTATCTTGAAAAGAAAGACCGCAAAGCGTTGCGATCAGCAAACCGTCAAGAATTTGTCAAGCGCTCCATACTGACGAGGATCGTTGCGGCTTGGTTGATCACGGTTCCCGCGACAGGGATTATGGGGGCAATATTGTACTACACAATACGAGGTTATATGATTCCTTAGGCGGTAGCATCTCAACTTCCAGCACGAAGAAGTATGGCGTTACATACTGAGCAATCCGAAGTGGTTCAATTGCGCCGGGATGCAAAGGCCACGACACCCGCCGCCGCGGCCACGCTGACATTGCCCGCAATTACGCCTGCCAGTAGAGCCGCGACAATTCCATCGACCCAAAATATGGCAAAGCCCAAGGCGAACCCGAACCAGCAGGCACCAATCAATTGCACCACTGGCCTCTTGAGCCATTGCAGGATCGCTATCACGGCCTTCGTCCCTGGCTACCAGCAATTTGGATTGCGATTCACGCTCTCATGAATACAAGCGCTTGCCCGATACAATAGATCGTCAACGTGACAATCGGGCAAAGGTCGGCCCAATCGGGTTGGGGTAGCGTCTTGGGTCCAACGAGTCAATTCAATATCTATCGATGCGCCGGGAAGGGTCGCACGATAAGGAGGCGCATCGACTCGAACCTAATGGCGGTCATCGAGAACGACCGTTGGCAATCGCCAGCACTTTTTGGCGCCTGGACTTTGGACATTGCGCAGCGCAAAGAATTGTCCCGGGAGACGATCTGCGACTCCGCAAATCCATTCGGCTCAGGTCTCTGATCAAGTTGAAGTTTCGGTTCCGAGCCGGAGTGGCAAAGTCCAAATGCAAAAGGATTACCCCGTTGTTTCACTAAGTGATTGGAACAGCACGCAGTATTATTTGCTGCGTTCGCCACGTGCCCTGCCCAAGGACAGGTCAGCATGCAATGACGTGACGCCAGAGCTGTGAGGGTGGCAGCCTGCGGAACGAGGAGTGTGGCCACTTTTGTGCATTTAAGACGTTCAGAATCCCGGCAGTTGCAAGGCATTTCAAGATGTCGCCACCCGAACAGATTTCGGTTTTTTCTTAGTACTGGAAGCGGTGGGGCCTTCTAGTGTTCTTTTGCTGTCGGTGAATCGGTGGTGGCAAAATGCGAGCTCGCTCTCAAAACGATTGGAATTGTGCCCGTTGAAAATGTGAAATCAATGAGGCCCTGCCGATGAAGTCTGCATCTGAGTTGTCCGCTTCGGCAAGATAGGGGTCGAAATGTCCATCGAAGACCAGGTGAATCTCCAACAACTCTACGCCGCGTCTGAGTTGGTTGCCGAGCACTACGACAATGATACGTATTTTTACTCTGGACCTCTGAACAGCGTCGGATTCGCCAATATCATCGCAGCCGTGCTGGAGCGTGAGAACCGATCAAATTGCTTGCTGATCCTCAATACAATCGGTGGAAGTTCGGATATAGCCTATCAAATTGCGAGGTTTTTGCATGGCAAATACTCCAAGCTTTACCTTTGCGCGCCCGGTTTCTGCAAGAGCGCCGGGACGCTAGTCGCACTGGGAGCTCACACCATACTGGCCGACGAATATACAGAATTTGGCCCGATCAACGGAAATGTCCATGTTTCCAACGGGAACGGTGTGTTGGACAGCGAGCACCTTGCGACCCTCGAGTTTGAATTGAACTATTCGCTGGAATCTTTTGAGAAAATTCTTTTGAGACTGCGATATCTCGCCGGTAGTAACATTCGCGCAGACATTGCCGCAGAACTCTCCTTGATTTTCGCATGCAAGTTGGTCAATCCGCGCCTCTCTCAAGTCAACTTGGTCAAGGCGTGTAGGGAACTGAGGCATCGCTCGGTAATTCTTGCGTACGGTCAGCGACTGGCCAGTCATAGTCGAAACATGCGCGAAGGCGCCGTAGAAAAGCTGGTCAAGGGCTATCCATCACACGAATTCATCATCGATTTTAGCGAAGCGGAACAGCTGTTTGCGTCCATCGAAAAGCCAGTAGTGGCATTGTATGATCTGCTGGGTTGTCTCGGCGACCCGGTCTACAGTCAGCAGCAACTGACGTTAGTCAGGCGGATCCAACGCCCTCGCTCCCACGGACCAGGAAATGGCGTGGGCTCCGAAAGCCCTGTGGGGAGCACGCAGCGATCAGCTCGGCGTCCTCGGAAGAGCAAACCAGGCGCATCAGGACAGGTTCGCGCGGCGGAGCAACCTCGACGGAAGGTCTCCAAAAAAAAAAGTGAGTTGAACACAGACCCGGGCGCAATCTGTTCACCATGTGGAGCAGCAAGGCGATAACTTGCTTCGGCGTCATCACCCGATCGGTGGCAGCAGCACACAAGATCGCGCGAGCTTCGGCATGTATGGACTGTAATTGCGCTCGGGTAGTTGGTTTGTGTTGAATAGTGTCTTGACGGCCCGCGGCGTATCGGAAGATCTGATTGGCCCGTTGCGCTAGAGGTTGCCAATAGACATCCAACGGATGTCGAACGGACGAGCGATTCGACAATTGCTCCATGGTCCATCCCGGACACGAATTCGCCGAAGCGCGCAGAGTTCGGTCTTCAACTCGAGCCAGAATTACTTGTCAGCCGAAGCGAACGGCATGGCGGAGGCTGGTTGTGCCCTGAGTGACAATTGGAGTGGGGTGAGTGGCTCGGCGGCTGAGATCTGATTCAACCATACGCCCGACGGGCAACGTTTTACCTAAAGGGGCCATCGCTAATGCTTAATTGAAATCGCGCGACGTGGTTGAACATTAGTAACATGCAAGTGCAAAGCAAGCGCTGGACCGGACCCTACGTTTGCAACGAAGTCAAAGCCAGGGCTATAGAGTCTGATCAACGTTGCAAAAAATGATCGAGTGATACCGTGGAAGAAAACAAATTGAGTGTGCTCAGTTCGGGAAATCGATCCGGCTGATGGTATCAGGCCGATGCCGTCGAAAAAATCAGACGGAATCGAAGTGGCACTCCGGGACTGCAGTTTGCCGTCGGTGATCAACTTGCTTGCTGCGAGAATGGGCCAGCTTGAAGGACGTGACCAGTTCCCGTCCGAAATGATCAAGCCTGCTGATTTGGGCAGATGTGCCACAACGTGAAGGGCGGGCCAATGTGGGCGCTTGCGACGCTGCTTTATGGTATTCTCGAGCGTTCCACTAGGGAGACAATCGCGTCGGTCAGAAATCCGCTTTCTCGTTAAAGACTCACCGATTTGAGTGGCTGGTCAACAATCGCGGCAATGCTAACGAGCAATTCAAAGCCCTGACATGGCGATTTCCAACGTCTTGGAGTTCACTGATCGGAGGCAGAGTTTGTACGATGAAACAGCTCGGACTGTCATCTCCTATGCTGGATCAAAGCGGCGCGCAGGAGCAGGACCAGATT
>JBPCWB010000009.1:0-7723 GCA_051009955.1 Hyphomicrobiaceae bacterium
CTAGAACGCCGCAAAACAACTATCATGCTCGCATTGCTGTTCGTTCGAGTGTGTCAAAAAAAGAAGCATTTGATGGAGCGTATGATGGCCGTAATTGCAATGACGCGTGAGATGGCGACGCTCGGCAAAGACGTAGCATCGGGTCTTGCCGATCGTCTCGGGCTGGACGTCGTCCACCACGAGGTTGTGGAGCATGACATTGTCCGGCGAAGCGGATTGCCGGAAAGCGAAGTTCATCGGTTCCTCGAAGGAGAGGCATCGCTTCTCGAGCGTTGGCGGATTGACCAACGCCGGTTATCAAACTACACGGCTCTCGAAATTCTTGAGTTGGCCGCGAAGGGAAATGTGCTGATCCGTGGCTGGGGAGCGACATACCTACTCAGATCTGTCCCGCATGTGATGTGCGTGCGCCTTACTGCGCCGATGGACTTTCGGACCCAAGTCCTGATGAAGCGATTGAGTATTAACGACCCTTCTGCTGCTCGTCGTGAAATTGAGCGTAATGATGCCGCGCACAATGGAACAATTCAGCGGCTGTTCGGTGCCGATTGGACCGATGCTGCGCTATACGCGGCAACATTGAATACGGCCCGCATTTCACCCCATGATTGCGTAGATTACATCGAAAGAATGGTCGACAATGAGAGCTTCCGCGAGACTCCCGAGTCTCGCGCCAATTTGGCCGACCTGCTTGTTGATGCTCGTGTACGATCCGCGCTGCGCGAGTACTTCGGCACGAGGCTCAACGCTGTTGGCATGGATATCCAAGTCGAAAACTGCAAAGTCAACATATCAGGCGCGGTGAGCGACGACCGAGTGATCGCCGATGTCATTCGGCATGTGAACAATGTTGATGGTGTCCTTAGCGTTGAGAGCAACATTCGACACTTGTCGTTCTCTTCGACAGCCCCGGCAAGTCGAGATTGAAGTGGTGACTTGAGCCCCGACGTTACTCCGCTCGTTGAGAGAGTCCCGGGTTGAAGTGGAGGCGTTCTCTGTTAGATCGATTTCGATTGTGGTGGATCGAGCGCGACCGTACCGGATCCAACAGATCGATGGGTGGCTAAGCGCAGCGCTTTTATTATTGGAAACCCAACTCACTCAGGAGTTGTCGACACCGCGCCGAGTCCACCTGCGCCGGGTCATCAAACGATCGCACGTGACGTAAGCCAAGCGCAGGAGCGATACATAGAGAGCTCACTTAGTGAGAATGCACCGAGCTGGGCATTGCGGCAATTCAAATCTATTGTTTGCAGAATTGGGAGTGTCGAGGTGCAGTGCCAGAGGCGCACCAACTGCGACGTGGTCGGCTTGGCTTAGAAACGTCATCGCAGCTCTTCCTGCGACCAACCCCAAACCGACACGCCGCTTTGGTCGACGTCAATAGGCGTTAATGCCTTCGGCCGGCCAATAGATCGGATGACGTGGTATCCGATCATTTCCAATTTGCGCCTTGAAAGTCGCGTTTGCAAGAGCCAAAATCTTGCATATTGATTTGGCTAGGCACGTCGCCATTAGATTGATTGCTTTGGTGTTCGGATTGTTTCAACTGAATGCGCACGCTCATGAGCAACGCTCAGATATCGCCACCGTGAACCAGCCCGTTGTTTAACAGTTTGCGCAAGGCGAGTCCGCCGTGAGAGCAGATGTTGCGAAGCGAGTATTGGAACTATCTGCATTTGGATTTGTCAGCCTGCTCACTGAGCGCCAGAATGCTGATGATTGGCGAATTATCGTGTGAGTAGATGAATCGTTGGCCGCTGATAGAATTGAGCTCGTCAGCGAGAAGAAGGGGAGGCCAGCAGGAACTATGCCGGCAACAACGACAATACGATCCATCTTGGAGCAGAAGGGCCGAACTGTACATTCAGTCTTTCCAGACGTAAGCGTATTCGAAGCCTTGAAACTCATGGCTGAATTTAACGTCGGGGCGTTACCTGTCCTGGAGGCCGGCAAGTTGATTGGCATTGTCAGCGAGAGAGACTATGCCCGCAAAATCGTGCTGGCCGGGCGCACTTCGCCGAATACACCCGTTCAAGACATCATGTCGACATCGGTCGTATGCACGACCCCGGAAAGAACGGTGCAAGATTGCATGGCAATTATGACGGAGCGGGGTATTCGACATCTGCCAGTGCTCGATCACAAGCACGTCGTTGGCATCGTTTCCATTGGCGATCTGGTCAAGACGATCATCAAGGATCAGGAGTACGTTATCGAGCAGCTCGAACATTACATCCAGGGCAGTTGAGTCCGAGTATTGAGGATGGGCCTGTCGGCTTGGGCCACTTTACAACGGTCGGCACTCACGCACTCGGACGCCTCCGGCACCCAAGATAGTTGGCATCATCTTTGTTGTCGCGATAGGTGCGAAAGCAGAAATTAAACTCGAGCGCCATTCAATGTTCGTAGCTACGAACCGAATGTGCAAGTTGTGGATATCGCACGGTCGTGGCGCGGCTCCTATCCGCGAGAGTATGTCCGGCCTTCTTGTGACGCCCTTGCCAAGCTATTCAGAACGCGACGCGAATGTCGAAAATAGATAAATGTCGGCCCTTTGTGCAAACAGTCTCCGGCTCGGGTGGTTCGATGCCCAATTCGGACAAATGGCGAAATGTCGGTGCTCGATCTGCGTGGCGGATCGGTGACATGTCGGCTTGGTGGACGAAGCTCCATTGACGCTGGGCTGAAGTTCAGTCTTCGCGTGACATCCGCGCCACAATTCTCGACGACCGGCCTGAACGTCTGAGATGTTGCCACTGCTGAAGAATGCAGACGGCGACTGCTGTGTCAGCAGCTCCTCCGAAAGCTGTCCTGAAATGGGTCTGCCGGGGGCGAGCCTCATTGTCGGCAATTGTATAACTTCGCCATTGCTAGCGATCGGCGCAGTCTTGGTATGTTCTCCCGGCCCCGAGAGTCCGCATTACTATCAATTTCACCAGTCGTGCTTCTTGACCGTAATCGTCGATGATCGATTGGGAAGGCTGTTGCACAGCCAACACTGTATACCGCATCAATATCGACGATGTTTGGCTGCTCATCCCCCCGACAGCCGACCCTCTGCGGCTGCAAGCTTTAGAGATCGGCTATCGACGCGACGGGCCTAAAGCGGCCATTCGCGCCCGGCGGAAGCAGGAAAAGATTGCGGCAGCGGAACAGTCACTTCCACAAACTCACTTTGCTCGGGCGTCGGCTTGATCGCCTGAGACTCTATAGACTTCACAGCGTCGTGAAGCGCTGCCGTTTTCTCCCGAGAATTGTCAATCTATCGGCATGAATTGGCCGCGCTCAGTCCGCACTGTCCCCCGCCATTGCGGTGAGGGAGAACCTTATGTCCGAGGCCCGTCTGCGACGGTTCAACACCGCAATATTTCGTTTATGGATTGGCTTGGCATCGCTGCTGGCTTTGATCCCAATCAGTGAGGTTGCAGCATCCGGTTGGAACGATACTCCGATCGTCGATCGCAATATGCATGTATTGCGGTACGGCGCCGCTGAGCACCCACGCAACGAGTTTGGGCAACAGCTGTATCTTAACTGGCCACTCTATCGGAACTCGCAGGGACAAGGCGCGTTCAATGCCGCTATGGCGACACTGAAGGCCTCCGAGGGCACACCGCCGTCCGCCACAATATTTGATGATTGCCGAGACCTGCATTGTCCACTTGGCCTTCCTGAGATTGACAGCGACGGATGGTTTGCGGCCGGGCGCCTGTGGTTTTCCCCCACCGACTATGTCTTGTTCGTCCGTTGGCCACGTCGACCGCCAGTCTTTGTCGAACGGCGCTCGCGACGCACGATGCGCTATTTCGTCTTTCATGAGTTTCACAACAGCACCGGAAATACCGATCCCTATGATACCTTGTCTTCACACAGCCGCAGCGTCTTTGTGCCGTTCTACTTGAGCAAGACGCTGAGGGATGCCGAAGGGTGGAGGTTTGTCGTGTTGATACAGGTTGCGCCCTACGACGTTCGCAGCATTCATGCCTCGAACCGCGATAGTGCCGGACCAGGAATCGAAGTCGCCAAGAACAGGTATGACAGTTTGGAGCCGTTGCAGGCGCAAGCCGGAATTGTTGTTGCAACAATCGTGAAGCGCCGCGCGCCGCAGCTGCGCGTCGTCAACCACCGCGGTAGCGAAGGTCGACCAATGCTGCGGGCTTATATCGAACGGATCAAAGGATTGCGGCGAAAGCCAAATGCAAAGCGACTTGAATTGCCCTTCGTGCAGGCGCGACCAGGTGCCATCAAAAAGGTCCGCGCCGGTCTTGCCGAACTGATCCGACTTCCGAAGTCCTTCCGAAACATGATGCTTGACCTGTCGTTTGGGAATGAACGTATTGCTGCGATTTCGCCGATTTTGCGCCGTGGCCAACCAAAACTTGTGAATGGGCCAACAATCGCCCGACGCGGACTGTTGCCAGTGGTCGTCAGGCAACCGGAAGTACCCTCAGCGACCGCATCGGAGTCGTTATTGACTACCTTCCTGCGCGCAAGCTCAGGCATCGTGCAATTGCTCTCGCCGCCAAAACGCGCCGTGCCGCCCTGGTGTGCGAAGCTCCGTGCCGGATATCTGCTGCAGCGCTGCAGGCAATGAGACCCAATACTGTGATTTGACCGGTCACAGCAGCCGGCCAGGTTTGCGGAGGCGCCCCCAGTTGGCGCTGATCGACCGGCACGCAATCGGCTTTGTCGATGGGAATCAATGCGGCCGTGCGACGGGCTTGCTCATTGGTTACCGGAGGAGAATTGACGTGACCGCTTCAGCGGCAGGGGCAGAGTCGAGTTCGTGGCGAGCGGTTATCGCAACGTGGCGTTCGCTCGCGGTGGTCGTATTCATCGCCGTGTTTATGTGGGGCGTATTTTCAATCGCTGGGAGATGGGACTGGTCCGCGGTTTGAGCCTATATCGTCATCATTTTCGGCAGCATGAGCCAGAGCGACCTTTTCGTCTGGATGAAGAACCCGGAGCTATTGGTCCGTCGCGGCCAGTTGGGTGCCGGTACGAAGCAATGGGGTTTCGTATGTCTGTCGCTGTTCGGCATAACGCTCCTGTTGACCATCATCGTTGGTGCAATAGACAGCGGCCGCTATGAGTGGTCTGGCACGCCTCCGCTGCTCTGGTATGTTGGCGCGATGCTGTTCGTTGCCGGGCAGGCGTTTGTCACCAGGTCCATGCGCGTCAATCCGCTTTTCGAGAAGACCGCTCGGATACAGACAGATCGAAACCACGAAGTGGTTGACGGCGGCCCCTATCAGGACATCCGCCACCCCGGCTACATCGGCACCATTGCCGGCCTTGTCCTCGGAACACCACTCCTACTAGGGTCGTGGCTGGCGTTCATTCCAGCTTGCCTTTCCGTGATGTTACTCATTGTGCGCACGGCGTTGGAAGATCAAATGCTGCACCAGGAATTGGCCGGGTACGAGGCCTACGTTGCACGCGTGCCCTATCGATTGGTTCCCTTTGTATGGTGAACGCCTCACACCGCATTGAAAATAAATTGCTCCCGAGGTCAGCAGGTGGCCCACTAGGGAATGAGCTCTGACTGACTATTGTGCGGTCGGTCTACCCCCAGAAGGAGGCGTAGCTTGCTCGAAAGGAACGTCTCAGCTCGGGGCCGCAAGCAGAAGAAGTCTCCAGGGATGTTCGACACTGATCCACGAATTCAACGCTATTCAGCGCGCAGGCCTGCCTCAAAACCTTTGCGGTCTTTCTTGATCTTCTCCAGCGCGCCCCGCATTGCGAAAGGTCTTTGATCGTGCATGCCGCTCCAAACAATAATTTCCAGGATGATCGGCGCCAGGTCACGTCCTTTCTTGGTCAGCGCGTAAATGAAGCTCCGCCGATTATCCGGATCTCGTGACTTTTCCAAAATGCCTTCGGCCTCAAGGTGCTTCAAACGATCGATCAAGATGTTCGAGGCTATGCCTTCATCGGCTTCCATGAACTCGCTGTAGGTATTTTTACCGCTCAGCATGATCTCGCGAATGATCAATAGGCTCCATCGATCACCGAAGGTATCTAGCCCAAAGGCGACCGGGCAACCGGTCTGTCGCTTCTTCGATTCGTGTCTCATTTCAGAAAAATAGAAAAATGCCTTGCAAAATGCAAGACGTTTCGCTACATGCAAGTGCGTCTTGCAAAACGCAAGTTAATTGAAAGGACCGAGATCATGCCCCTCATTCAGGTGACAGCCCCTCAGGGAACACTGGGAAAGAGCGATCAAGACATTCTCATCAAGCGCTTGTCCGATGCCGTATTGACCGCCGAACGGGCACCACTTGACGACGCTGGCGCCCAAGCCCTCGTCTGGGCCCACTACCATGAGCAACCGTCCGGCACTTCGTACGTCGGCGGAGCGCCAATTGAAAAAGCGCCAATCAGGATTGCGATCACAACGCCCGAAGGGGCACTCGACAATACCGCAAGACAGGAACTCGCCGTAGTCGTTGGTGAGATTGTCGATGACATAGTTGGACCGTTCGAAGGACGGCTCAACCACTGGGCCATGTATTACGAGGTCGACGAGGGAAGCTGGGCTGGCGCCGGGCAAATCTTTCCGCTCTCAGGCATCCAGGCGGCAATGAACATCAAACCGGTTCACGTCTCCTAAGCCAAATGTGAATTCACCTTCTGCAACCGATCGGTTGGCGCGTCGATGACCAGGTCGATCAAACTGAAGCAAGGCCTTTTGGACAATTACAATGACACATTACGTACTCGTACATGGCGCGTGGGAAGCCGCATGGTCGTGGGATGAAACTCGCCAAGTGCTTGAACGGCAGGGCCACAAAGTAACGGCTATCGATCTGCCTGGCACAGCAGCCAACCAGCGCGCCATCGCGCAGGTTACAATGGACAGCTATGTGCAGGCCGTTGCCGACGTGATCAGACCGCTCGATCGCCAGGTGACAATGGTCGGCCATAGTCTTGCCGGTGCAGTTATTTCGCAGGTCGCCGAGTTGATGCCGGAGAAAATCGAAAGACTTATCTACGCTGCCGGTTTTCTCTTGAAGGACAGCGACAGCGCGATCGAGGCGATGCAACGCGATCCGGATGGTGAGTTTCTTCCTGAACTGGTCTTCTCCGAAGATCAAAGCTCGGTCACCGCAGCGCCGAACGTCTGGCGTGACAAAGCGTTTCATGATGTCGACGAAGCCAAGATCGCGAACGTTCTGCCCTTGGTCGACCGTGCGCAATCCACGGAACCGTTTGCGGCAAAAGTCTCGCTGAGCGAACAGAGATTTGGTTCGGTTCCAAAACTCTATATACGAACTTCGCTCGACAAAATGGTATCGCCCAAGCTCCAAGACGTGATGCTGGGCAATTGGAACGTTGACGAAGTTCATTTCTTGCAGTCGGGACACTTCCCAACGCTTTCGATGCCTGAGGAATTGGCGGATCTGATGCTCTAGAAGGTCTTGGAGCGGGCTCAGCCAACAGTGGGGTGTATTCAATCAAATCGAGATCGATCTTCCGGCCATTTTTGGAAGGTTGATCTCCATCAATGGTTCACTGGTCGAACGAAGCGGCGCCCCTCGGGGTGGTCTCCTGGAGTCTGAATCGAGCCACTTTCTGCCGAACTCAGCGTGCCGGAAGCGACCGTAGCACTCCAGAAAGCGGACATAAAAGGCATTGGAATCTAAACCAAACTCGCCGACCAAGCGTTCGGCTGCTTTTGTATAATTTCGACGATCGCCCCAATTGACGCGAAGCAGAG
>JBPCWB010000010.1:0-13107 GCA_051009955.1 Hyphomicrobiaceae bacterium
CTGCCCGACAGGTGCCGCGATCCGTAACTGCTCGTTGCGCGAGCGGTTCAGGCCATTGGCGAACTTGACCACTTGTTCCAGGCCGTCGAAACAACGCTCAACTTCTTGCTGGAGCGCGATGGCATCCTGGGTTGGAGAAATGCGCGCCCCTTTGCGCGTAAACAATTGCAAGTCGAACTGCTGCACCAGATCACGAATCAAACGACTGATAGCGGGTTGCGGAATGCCTAGCGCCTCACCTGCAGCCGTCATGCTGCCGGTCTCGCAGACCGCACGGAAGGCTTCAATCTGGCGGAAGTTCAATCTCACGCATCATAATGCTAAATTATGGACAATTAGGAATCTGTCATTTGCATTATGCTGCGACAAGTTCGACACTCACGTTCCTTGGGATTTCAATGTCTCCGAGCTGCTGCCCCTATTGGCCTCGGAATTCTCAACGGGCGCACGTGACGGGAGCCTCAAGAAGGTTCCGCAATTGAGGAAATGGACCCGTGGCGGGAATATCCGGCGAAAACTGGCGTAGTGGAATTTTCGACGTACTAAAACGTTTGAAGATAGAAACAGTCGTCTACGTTCCGGATGCCGGCCACGCTCAATTGATCGAGCGTTGTTTGTCCGATTCGACAATCGACTGCTTCCCGCTCTTGAACGAATTCGAAGCGGTCGGCGTCTCGACCGGTGCTTGGCTTGGTGGCAAGCGCACTTGCGTACTCATACAATCCAGCGGTGTCGGGAACACGATCAACGCGCTTTCCCTGGCTCACTCGACGGGCGCACCGTTTTTTGCGGTAGTAACAATGCGCGGCGAGTGGGGCGAGTTCAATCCATGGCAAGCACCTATGGGCCAGGCAACGGCCGACATTCTGGAGTGCACCGGTGCGGTGGTGAACAAAGCCGCTACCGCCGATGATGTTATTCCGGTGGTGGAGTCGAGCGGCAATCTTGCGTTTGGCTCTTATCTACCTGTCTTCGCATTAATATCTCAGCGCGTTACCGGCGCAAAGGTGTTCAAGTAGGAGAGCGAGATCGTGGAACTGACTAATCAGCCTCGACTTGAACGGCGCAGCACAGTCAAAGCAATCCTCGCTGGGCGTACTGATGAAATGCTGATCGTTGCCGGGCTCGGCTCAGCGATTTGGGATGTGGAGGTTGCCTCAGAAAACCCACTGAATTTCTACCTGCTTGGTGCAATGGGCAGCGTTGTCTCCACGGCACTGGGACTCGCCACGGCGCAACCGAACAAGCAAGTCGTTGCATTTGCCGGAGACAGCGAGATCGGCATGGGGCTCTATGCCCTTGCCACCGTTGGTTGGCGTTCTCCAAAGAACCTTGCCATCGTTTGTCTGGACAATGGACGCTTCGGAGAGACCGGCGGCCAGATCAGCCATACGGGGCAAAACTTGGATCTTCATGCGGTCGCGATTGGCGCCGGCATCCCTGTTGCGATTAAGATCGACTCCGAGACAGGCATTGAAGAGTTGCGCCAATTGATAGATCGTAGAGACGGCCCGGTGTTCGGCCACGTTCTGATTACGGCAGATATGCCGCCTGTGCAGATGCCCATCCGCAATGGCAAGATCGGGATGGCAAGGTTTCGGGAAGCACTTCTAGGTCACGACGCATTGAAAGAGTAACTGGAAAGGAACGAACTCAAACATCGAGGAGAAGGCGTGATTATCAAAGCTGGACGCTAACAAGCAAGAAGTCCCAAGGCTCAAAGAGCGACCGGTATCGTCTCGAATGCCACGGTCGGCATTCAATAGCATGGAGGAAGCCAAAGCTATGAAATATCTCTCTATCGCACTGGCGGCAGGTGCATGCGTTTTCAGCGCAACATCCAGTTTCGCCAGTAAATCCGATGACACCTTAAACTGGGCGACGGATCGCGAAGTTGCCGTCGTCGACCCTTACTACAACAACACCCGTGAACTCGTCGTCATGGGGCAGATGGGCTGGGATGGCCTCATGCTTCTTGACCCCTCGACAGGCAACTACGATCCGTTGCTGGCCACGAAGTGGGAATGGAAAGGTAACGCCGCCATCGAGTTCGAGCTTCGCAAGGGCGTGAAGTTCCACGATGGTAGTGACTTTGATGCCGACGACGTCGTTTACACCGTCAACTTTGTTTCCAACCCCGACAACGGAGTTCTGACCAAGCGCTCCGTCAGCTGGATGAAGACGGCCGTCAAGCTAGGCTCTCACAAGGTTCGCCTTGAACTTCACAAACCGTTCCCGGCAGCGTTCGCCTACCTTTCCAACGCGATCTTCATGGTGCCATCCGGTCACTACGACAAGGCACCGACCAAGGCGGACGGCAAGAAAGACTACGGCGCCGTCAAGGCGATCGGAACCGGCCCCTATAAGGTCGCCGACGTCAAGGCTGGTGAGTACGTCTTGTGGGAGAAGAATGCGAGCTATTTGAAGGGCGGTCCGAAAGGGCAGCCGACGATCGGCAAGATTCGTTTTCGCACAATCAAGGAGTCCAACACGCAGCTGGCTGAATTGCTGACCGGAGGCCTGGACTGGATCTGGGACGTCCCGAAAGAGCAGGCGCTTCGCCTCAAAGATAGCGGGAAAGTAACGGTCGAGAACGCCAAGACTTTGAGGGTCTCGTACCTTGCATTCGATGTCGATGGTGACTCGGGCCAGAAGTTCTTCACAGACAAAAAAGTCCGCATGGCAGTTGCGCATGCGATCAACCGTGAAGCCATCGCGAAAAACCTCGTCGGGCCGGCCTCCGTGGTCATTCACTCGGCTTGTCACCCGGACCAGTTTGGCTGCGCGCAGGATGTGAAGAAGTGGGACTACAATCCTGAAAAGGCAAAAGCGCTGTTGAAAGAGGCCGGATACCCGAACGGGTTTGAGTTCGACATCTACGGCTATCGTCAACGTGAGTATACGGAAGCCGTCATCGGCGACCTTGCAAAGGTCGGTATCAAGGCGAAACTGAACTGGATGCAGTATCGCAAGCTTCGTGACCTCGTTTGGAAGGGGCAAACGCCGATCAACCACATGACTTGGGGCTCCAGCTCCGTGCCGGATGTAACCGCAATCACGAGCCACTTCTTCAAGAACGGCCGCGACGATCCGGCCAAAGATCCGAAGACGAAGGCGGCTCTGGACATCGCCGACAATTCGACGGATCCGACAGTGCGCGAGAAGGCCTATTCAGAAGCGCTCGGCATTATCTCGGGCGAGCTCTACTGGCTTCCGATGTTCACCTACGCGAAGTATTATGCCTTCGCAAAGGACCTGGATTTCAAGACGACATCGGATGAGATCCCGCGTTTCTATGCTGCGAAGTGGAAGTAGCGGATAGGCAAATCGTTTCCCGGCGCAGAATGTGTGCCGGGAAACTCTCACATCTGAGCCTGACCTAGGTACGAGCATGCTGCCCTATTTGATCAAACGCCTGGGCATTGCCGTCCTGGTCGCACTGACGGTTTCGGTCATTACGTTTTCAATGATCTATCTGTCAGGCGACCCGGCGATGGCGCTTGCGGGTGAAGCCGCGACCGAAGAAGATATTAAGAACATTCGGCAGTTCTATGGGTACGATCAGCCCATTTTTGTCCAATATCTGAATTGGCTTTGGAGCGCCCTTCAGGGCGATTTTGGCCAATCTCACTACCTCAAGAAACCCGTTGCTGAGGTTATTTTCGAGCGTCTGCCGACAACGATGTTGCTCGGTGCGTGCGCCCTGACATTCGCATTGATCCTTTCCATTCCTTTAGGGGTTCTGGCCGCGATCCGCCCGAACAGCCTGATCGACCGAGTTGCATTGACGATTGCGGTTATTGGCCAGGCAATGCCAAGCTTCTGGTTCGCACTGACCATGATCCTGTGGTTTGGCATCTATTGGAGCCTGCTGCCGATTACCGGCACATCGAGCTGGGCGAACTTTGTGATGCCTTCGATTGCGCTTGGCTATTACATCACGCCTGGCGTCATGCGTCTGACACGCGCCGGTATGCTGGAAGTGCTGCAATCCGATTACATCCGCACTGCCAGAGCCAAGGGGCTGCGGCCGATGACGGTTTTGTTCAAGCACGCGCTGCGCAACGCGATCATACCGGTTGTCTCGCTGGCTGCGGTACAATTCGGCTTCATGCTTGGCGGTTCAATCGTCATTGAAACGATATTTGCAATTAACGGTCTTGGCTTTCTCGCCTGGGAATCAATCCAACGCGCGGACTTGCCAATGATGCAGGCGATCGTGCTGGTATTGAGCATCTTTTACATCATACTGACCTTCCTGGCCGACATTTTAAACGCGTGGCTTGATCCGCGCATCAGGGTGGCATGACATGGCAGTCATCGATGCGAAAGAGGTTCGGATGCAGACGCCGGTGATCGTTTCGAACGAGCCATCACCCGGCGCGATACTGCGAAGCCGCATGTTTGGACATGCCGGCTTCATGATCGGCGTTTTCATCGTTGGCATAATGATCGTCATCGCGCTGCTGGCGCCGTATATCTCACCACACGATCCATACGATCAGATCCTTTCGCGAAAACTCATTCCGCCAATCTGGATGGATAGCGCGAAGGCAACCTGGGAGCATCCACTCGGAACAGACCAACTGGGCCGAGACTATCTTTCGCGACTGCTATGGGGTGCGCGCATTTCGTTGTTGATCGGCTTTGCAGCGATGCTGATTTCGGGAATCATCGGCACTATTCTCGGGGTGACGGCTGGCTATTTCGGCGGACGCGTAGACATGGTGATCAATTTTATCATCACGACGCGGTTGTCGATGCCGGTTGTTCTGGTTGCCCTTGCAGTTGTCAGTCTCATCGGTTCGTCTTTAACGGTTGTGATCTGGGTGCTTGGTCTACTGATCTGGGATCGGTTCGCCGTCGTCATGCGCAGTGCGACGCAGCAGGTGCGCGCGCTCGATTTCGTGACGGCCGCCGAGGCGCTCGGGTGTTCCACCTGGCGCATTCTTGCCAGCGAGATCATGCCGAACATCGCCAACCATCTTATTGTGGTCGCCACCCTCGAGATGGCCCATGCGATTCTGCTCGAAGCAGCCTTGTCCTTCCTCGGCCTTGGTGTGCAGCCACCTGAACCGAGCTGGGGTCTGATGATCTCTGAGGCTAAAGGCTTGATGTTCTTCGACGGTTGGCTGATCGCTATACCGGGCGCCGCGCTCTTTCTCCTGGTACTCGCGATCAATCTGCTTGGCGATGGCATGCGCGATGTAACAGCGCCTGAAAATCGCAATTAGAGAACTGCAAGCTGGGGAGCAGAACGGGTTCCACGGCACCACCACTTTTGAAATAGGCTCTATGACGCGAATGTCGAACCACATTCTCGAAGTCAAAAATCTAAGCGTTGACATTCCTTTGGCGGCAGGCGTGCTGCACCCGGTTCAGTCGCTTGATTTTCATGTGGACCGCGGCGAGACACTTGCCATTGTTGGTGAGTCTGGATGCGGGAAATCGCTGACATCACTCGCCTTGATGGGGTTGTTGCCGTCAAAAGCAAAACGAACGGCCGATAAGCTTGAACTCGACGGCCGTGACCTTCTTGGTCGATCCGAACGCCACATGAGCGACATTCGCGGCGATCGGATGAGCATGATTTTTCAAGAACCGATGACGTCACTGAACCCGGCGTACTCAATCGGTTCCCAGCTGGTCGAAGCACTGCGCCGACACAAGAGCGTTTCTCGAGCTGAATCGACGGATCGCGCCGTGTTTCTGCTGGAAAAGGTCGGGATCACGGCGGCACGTAGCCGGCTGCGGCAGTTTCCGCATCAGCTGTCCGGCGGGTTGCGTCAGCGGGTGATGATTGCGATGGCGCTGATGTGTGGCCCCGATCTCATTATCGCTGATGAACCAACAACCGCGCTGGACGTGACCATTCAGGCTCAGATTCTGCACCTGCTTGCCGAGTTGCAGCGTGAGTTCAACACCGGACTGATCCTGATTACTCATGACCTCGGCGTGGTTGCACGCGTTGCTGACCGGATCGCCGTTATGTATGCCGGTCAAATCGTCGAGACCGGCACGGCGATGCAGATTTTTAATGCGCCAGCCCATCCCTACACGCAGGGCCTGCTGGAATGCATTCCGATCCCAGGCAAGACGGTGCGCGGCCAGCATCTTGGTTCGATACCGGGAATCGTGCCGTCGCTGATTGGGGAGATGCCGGGTTGTCATTTCGCCAGTCGCTGTCGCTATGCGGATGACAGTTGCTCAACAAAGAAGTTCGATCTGCGCCCCGTGCAGCAGGAGGGGCACGCTTACCGTTGCCGCCTGTCGCCTGAGGAAAGTGCGAGTAATCTCAGAACCGAGGCGGCCCAATGAGCGACATTGTCTTGGAGGCCAAGGATGTTACCCGGACTTTCATGATCTCGTCTGGGTTCATGCAACCAACGCGGCCGCTGCACGCCGTCAATGGTATCGATATTAAAATCGAGCGAGGCGAGGTCATGGCTCTGGTTGGTGAATCCGGTTGCGGGAAGACAACGCTGGCCAAAATGCTCCTCGGGTTGCTCAGTCCTTCGAATGGCAGCATTCACCTTTCCGGTCAATCCATTACATCACTCGACAGGCTTTCCATCGCGCGAACTGTGCAACCGATCTTTCAGGACCCTTACTCGTCGCTCAATCCGCGCAAGACGATCGGCAGCATTGTTACACTCCCGCTGAGAGTGCAGGGTGACCTCAATCCCGAGACCTGGCAACGGCGCGCCGAAGAAATGATGGAGCTTGTCGGGTTGCCGCGGCGGGTCTTCAACAATTATCCGAGCCAATTGTCGGGCGGACAGCGCCAGCGGGTCGCTATTGCGCGGGCGCTCATCAATCGACCTGAAATTGTTATTTGTGACGAACCGACATCAGCGCTCGATGTTTCGGTCCAATCGCAGATCCTGAACCTGTTGCAGGACCTGCGTAGTGAGTTGGGACTAACCTATTTGTTAATCAGCCACAACCTGGCGGTCGTCGAGCATCTCGCGACCCGCGTCGCGGTGATGTACCTCGGCCGCATTGTCGAACAGACCGAGGCAGAGACCTTGTTTGGTTCGCCCCGTCATCCTTACTCAGAAGCGCTTCTAAACTCGGTGCTAACTCCGGACCCAAGCCTGGGCGTGCCCGAAACCAACCTTGGCGCTGCGTATCCCAACCCGCTCGACATGCCGAGCGGCTGCACGTTCCATCCTCGATGTATCCGAGCGATGACGCATTGCTCCAAAACTGCGCCACGGAAGATCTCTGTTGGGCAAGCACATGTCGAATGTCATCTCTATGATGAGGACGACGGCAGGCTTCGGTCCTGAGCAATGAACGAAACCACATTTGATATTATTATTGTTGGGGCAGGCTCTGCGGGCTGTGTGCTCGCCAACCGATTGTCGGAGAATCCCAAGCGCCGAGTGCTCGTACTAGAGGCTGGGCCCGCTGATACCAACCCATGGATACACATTCCGATTGGGTACTATCGGACCATGTACGATCCGCACATCAGCTGGGGGTATGAGACTGAACCTGTTCCGGGCGCAGCTGTTCGCCGCTTGTCTTGGCCCCGTGGCAAGGTCGTGGGCGGATGTAGCTCGATCAACGGTCTAGTTTACGCGCGTGGCCAACGCGAAGATTTCGATCATTGGCGACAGCTCGGCAATGTTGGCTGGGGCTATGACGATGTCCTGCCTTATTTCCGAAAGGCCGAGGGCACTACTGTGGAGGCATGGGATACGCGCTTTCATGGCCGAGATGGGCCTCTTGGCGTGGCCAAAGCAAGCGCTCGCAAATTATGCGATGCCTATATTGCGGCCGCGGCACAAGCGGGAATTCCAACCAACGAAGACTACAACGGGAGTGCTCAAGAAGGCGCCGGCTATTTCCAAGTGACGGCGCGCAATGGTTGGCGTTCTCGAGCCGCAAGCGCCTATCTCAAGCCTGCCAGCAAACGACCCAACCTCAAGATTCAGACGGATACGTTGGTTCGCCGATTGCTGTTTGAAGGTAAGCGGGTTGTTGGCGTTGAAACACTCCGAGACGGGCACGAGGAAACGATCAAGGTCACACGTGACGTCGTGCTCTCGGCTGGTGCCATAAACTCACCGCAACTCCTGCAACTCTCAGGCATCGGTGTGGAACTCGATGAAGCCATTGCCGAGGCCAACCCTTACTCGGGCGACCGACTACAACTGAGAATGCAGGGTACGCCGGCATAAAACTTGGTGCTAAGCGCCCAGTTGGGCGAAGGTGAACAACCGGGACTAAACTGCGAACAGAACATATTTTGCGGAGATAGGCGATGCAGGATGCAGCCCCTCAAGTCGTACGCTCAGAAGGCGTTCCCACTTTTGAAAAGCCCCCCTTGACAGGTCATCGCCCGCCCCGTTGTCCGCCGTACGTTGACATCACCCATCCGGACCAACTGCTGCCCTATCTCGAGCACGTCGCCCAGCGGCCCTACAATCACGGGCTCAACGCCTGTTGGGACCTGAAGCCCGGCGAGCGGGTCTTGCTGCGCGTCGACAATTGGCACAGTGATCTCGTCATCCAGGCCTGTCAGAGGATCCTCGAAAGATATAAGGTCAAGTACGAGATCAAGAAGATCGACCGCGGTCCCATTCCGCAGTGGGTCGGCGCCGACGAGGTCGAGTATTATCTGTTCCGCACCAAGGAACTCGCGGAATGGATGGATTGGTGGGAGGAAGAAGAAAAGAAGCAGCAGTACGACAAGATCCTGATGGGCTATGGTGGCCCGGTGCTGGCTGAGCGCTTCATCAAGATCCAACGCATGCCGTTCATCACACCGGAGATCCTGGCATCACCGGCGCACGCGATGCCGATCGAGGTGCTCAATGCGATCGATCGCTGGACGTGGGATCGCATTCGCACCGCCAAGCGCGCCCGTATCACAGACCCTGAAGGCACGGATCTCTCGTTCACCAACCATCCCGAATACTGGGACGCCAACCGTGAGTTCTACTGTCCTGACCTGACGGCAGCGACGTGGACCACGAACGAGCATTTCGGTAAGCAATACCTGCCGGGCCACATCACAGGGCGCCCATGGATGTTTCATCCGACGAAAGAGGACGGCAATGGCGTCGTTGCCGGCACGACCAACCACATCGCCGCGATGGACTGGACGCAACTCGTTATCGAAAACTCCAAGATCACTCAGATCAATGCCGGCGGCGAGTTCGGCGACAAGCTGCGTGACGTGATGGATAAGACCAAGGACATCCAGTATCCGACGTTCCCGGGCAAAGGCATCATGCATTGGTGGGAAGCCTCGATCGGCACCAACCCGCACATCCATCGCCCGCGCAAAGACTTCCCTTCAGGCTTCGTCAACTGCCTCTACGAACGCGTGCGCTCCGGCGTGATCCACATTGGTTTTGGCACGATCATCTCATCGATGGCGGAACGACAGGCGGCCCGCGCCGGTCATCTCGTCGGGCATTGGCACGTTCACCTGTATTTCCCGACCTACACGGCGGAGCGCGAGGGGGATAACGAAACGGTAATTGAGAACGGGCGCCTGCTCGCACTCGACGACCCGCAAATTCGCAAGCTCTGCGCGAAGTATGGCGATCCGGAGATGTGGCTCGACGAATCCTGGAACCCGGCCGTGCCCGGCATCAACATGGCCGGCGACTATTGGGACCACTACGCCAAGGATCCGTTGCACTGGGTCAAGACCGAGCTGGAGGTTTGCCGCAACTACCACCCGATGTTCATGAAGATGGTCGGCGCCGACGACAAGTACTGCCACGGTGCGGGCGCCGAGTGGTGGAAAGGCGGCTGCTGCAATCACAGCGGCGTTCATGCGCACGCACTGCCGGGGAACTGTTGCGGTTAGGGACACCCAGAGAGCGCGTCTGCGGCTAGTTCGCTGGCACCTCGCCTTCCCCCAAATCCCAGTAGAGCCCCGCCATCACTTCCAGCGCGTTGCGGCAGACCGACATCAAGATGTGCTCGTCCGGTGCGTGTTGTGAACAGCCGGCATAGGAATGCGGGATCCAGATCGCGGGAATGCCGAGCAGATCGGTGAAGAGGTCATTGCAGATCGAGCCGCCGGTTTGCGGCAGCACCGCCAGCGGCGCGTTCGTCGACCGTGTGATCGAAGCTTGCACCCACTTGGCCCAGGGATGATCCGGCTCGGTCCGGCTCGCACCGAAACCCGCTGCATTGGCCGGCGGCGGCCGTTCGACCGTGATGCGCTCAATGCCTTCGGCTTCGAGGTGTCGGCGCAGCGCCGGCATAATGTCGTCTGCGTCAGTACCGGCAATGTAGCGCAACTGGCAATGCGCCCGCGCCCATGGTGCGATGGCGTTGACCGGGCTCTCCGGGTTGCCAGATTTCATGGCTAGCACAGCGAACGAGTTCCAGGCATACACGTTTTCAGCCGGCGTCAGTCCCCGTTCGCCCCAGTCCAGATCAACCTCAGGGCCATCCGCGCCGCCGTCCAGCTCAACATCCGAAAGAAGCGACTTGACGGTTTCCGACATCGCCGGCGGGCGCCATTCCTTGACGCGGATCTCGCCGGTGCGGGTTACAATCGTCGAAATCGCGTGGGCCAAAATGGTAGCCGGGTCAGCCAGCGCGCCGCCCCAGTTGCCGGAATGATGGCCGCCCTCGCGCAGGTCGCACACGAGATCAAAATTTTGAGCCCCGCGCGCACCAAGCGACATGGTCGGCCGATCCATTCTCACGCGCGGCCCGTCTGACCCGATGAAGACATCGGCAGCAAATGCCTGCTTGTTTGCACCCATTATCTGGTGCACACCGGCAGAGCCGTTTTCCTCACCCATCTCGATCATCACCTTGGCATTGAAGCCAAGTCTGCCACGTTCTTCGATCACGGCATTCATCGCTGCCATGTTAATGGTGTGCTGGCCTTTGTTGTCGGCCGTACCGCGCCCGTAAAGCCGATCGCCGTCGCGAGCCGTCTTCCACGGGCCAGCGCCTTTGGTCCACTGCTGATCCAGCCCGCGAATAACATCGCCATGACCATAACCGAGCACCGTTGGCAGAGATGGACGCTCAATGCGCGACGCCAGCAGAACCGGACCCGCCCCTGCAACAGGATTGTCAAATGTTTCGCAGGCAAACCCGATGGCTTCGAACGCGGGTATCATTTCCTCATCAAGATATCGCGTCAGATGTGGATATCCCTCCGGCGTTTGACTTTCGGTCGGAATCGCGACCCGCCGGGCTAAATCATCCTCGAACTTGCCGCTATCGAGGTATGCTGTCGCGCGCGATATCGCGCCGGTCCGACTGGCCATGCACACACCTCCAAGCAACGCAGCAAATTCATATTCGTCAGATCATGCGTACTGCCAACTCGATTGTCCAGCGGATGCCGGATGAGTTAGAGGATCGGCAGCTCCAGTCGTGAAGCATTCTCGCCGCCTAGTTCAAGCAACCACTTGCCCGGTCGACCGTAAGGCCAGAGCGCGAAATTGTCCCGGTCTGCACCGGCAATGGACAGCGCAATTCGATGTCCTTTCGGAAACGACCAAGCGGTCGGCAGCAAGGCAAATGTGAATTCGACACTCTCACCCGGCACGAGGGCCTTTGCGCTTTGGCGCGTAAAATCCCGGTTTGGCCAACTCACGGAATAGGTGGGTGATGGAGGCGCAGTTTCACGATGGAGGGCGCGCAGCATGCCCTCGGACACATAACGCACCGTGCCATCGGGTTCGATATCTTCAAGATAGACAAAGACGCACGCGTCTTGCTGATCGCTCGTGAGGTGCAGCGTTAACAGCGGATGCCCTGCAACGGTTAGATCTTGCTCAAGTGGGTCGGCACTGAACCGCAGACGACCGGCTTCCGTTGATTGCCAATCGGGATAGTATTCCTGCACGTTGCGGACCTGAAGACGGCCGTAGCGTGTGTTCTGCCCCGTGCCGCACGCATAATCGACCTGATAGGAGAGCTGTTCGGCAGCTCCAGGCAAAGAGCTAAGCTCGCCGTCGGCTGCGAGGTGGAGGGAATGCAATTTCTCTGTGACAGGCCAGTTGGAAGCGGCGTGCCAGCATTCTGACCGCATCACGTGAACATGCACCGGACTCTCGCTCGAAAGACCGGTATCCTCGCCGCATACGTGCTCGTCGAAGAACCTCAAAATGGCCCCGTGTAGTGGGAACTCAGGCAATGGTTGCGACCGAAACGGGCTGACGTTTACTCGCGCGCCATGATCCCAAGGGCCGATCAGTAGGTAGCGGTTGGCATTGCGATTCATCGACAAGAAGCGACTAATCGAACCATTGCAGTATCCACCATCCATCCAACCGGAGATGGCCATGATCGCAACCTCATCTCTTATACCACTTGAGTAGGCATGCGGACTGAAGCTGTCTGTTGTGAAGCTGGGATCGTGAGCCAGATGGTTATCGCGAAATTGAAACTCGCGCATAAAGTCCGGCATATGCACATTCGCGAAATGCCCATGAATAGCTTCTCTCACCAGGCTGCCATCAGTGTCTTCGTCGACCGGCGCAGGACCGGCGAGATCCGGGTTCGCAAAATAACTGAACTTCTTCAACAGCTCGCGATCATCCCAATCGAGCGCTTCCATGATTTCGCCATAGCCGCTCGTCAGGTGCGTGAGCAGAATGCCGCCGGGATAGAACTGTTCTTTATAGGTATCCCAGACGGCGCTGATCGGCGCGATCGCTTTGATCGCAGGATGGCCGGTCGACGCGGCAAAGTCGCTGGCAGCGCCGACGTAGGAAATGCCGGTCGCGCCGATGTTGCCATCAGACCATTCTTGATCGACGATCCAGTCTATTATGGCACGATAGT
Source organism: Hyphomicrobiaceae bacterium (assembly GCA_051009955.1). Taxonomy (GTDB): domain Bacteria; phylum Pseudomonadota; class Alphaproteobacteria; order Rhizobiales; family Hyphomicrobiaceae; genus Tectiglobus. Next base: position 12,787 of record JBPCWB010000010.1, read on the forward strand.
CTTCCCGCTCAGACGGTGAACGGAAACTGTCCCGCGCTCCAAACGATGCACCACTTCCTCGGACATCGACAACGACCATGGCGTAGCCGCGCGGAACGAACATGTCGCGCGCGGCGGCGGCATTCGGGCTCGCTTCAACATCGGAGCTTGCGCCGTCCTTCAACGCAAATCGTCGATAATACGGCGTCAGATGAAGGATCGTCGGAAAGCCATCGTGCGGTTGCGGTCCATTGGGCACATATATGTCGATGGCGATACGTACACCGTCCGGCATCGTCAGATAGCGTGATTGAGGCTTGGCCGGCACTTGATGTGTAACCG
>JBPCWB010000011.1:0-10753 GCA_051009955.1 Hyphomicrobiaceae bacterium
CTGTCTTCGCTCGCTGAATTCATGCAGAATGGCGGCCGGCGCGGCAGTTGCTGCGATATGGCATGGTGCGGAGGCTTCGATGGGTGAGTCCACTTTTGATCTTGGTGGTAAAGTCGTTTTGGTGACCGGAGGGAACGGCGGCATCGGGCTCGGTATGGCCGAGGCGATGGCACGGGCTGGTGCCAGGATCGCGATCTGGGGAACCAATCCAGACAAAAACGCGGCCGCGAAGGAGCGTTTGGTTGCAACGGGCGTAGAGGCGGAAGCCTTCGTCTGCAACGTCGCTGATCCTGCCGCCGTCAATGAAACGATGGCAGCGACATTGCAGCGATTTGGTCGCCTTGACGGCTGCTTCGCCAACGCCGGCGTGACCGGCCGGGGACCGAAATCGTTCATGGACATCACGCCTGAAGAGTGGCGCCGCGTCCTCTCGGTCAATCTCGACGGGACGTTCTACACGCACCAGGCCGCCGCCAAGCATATGGTCGAGCGCGCCGAACACGGCGATCCCGGCGGTCGGCTGGTGGCTGTCTCCAGCCTGGCGTCCATCTCGGGGCCGGCCCGCAATGAGCACTACGCCGCCAGCAAGGGCGCCTTGAATTCTCTGACCTATGCATTGGCCGTCGAACTTGCGCGCTATGGCATCACTGCCAACGCGATCCTGCCGGGTTGGATCGAGACCGACATGACCCACAATCTCATGTCCAACGAGAAATTTGCAAATGCTGCAGGTTCGCGAATTCCGGTGCGCCGTTGGGGCACGCCGGCCGACTTTGGCGGTATTGCCGTCTATCTCATGAGTGATGCTTCGGCTTATCACACCGGTCAATGCCTGCAGATCGACGGAGGCTATTGGCGCTACTGACGGAGCGGCTATGCTGGTCGGCAACAAACCAGGGATGCCGCAGAGAATTTTCGGAGCGTGCGATGCAGAAAGCACAGACATCAATTCGGGCGAGCTATGAACGCGACGGATATGCCTTTCCCATTCGCGCCATGAGCACGGCGCAAGCGCAGTCCTATCGCCAGGAACTGGAGGGCATCGAGGCTGCAGCCGCCGGCGATGCAGAAAAGACCAAGGCCGTGCGGACCTACTGCAATCTCATTCTGCCGTTCGTCGATGCCATCACGCGCGACCCGGCGGTGACGGATCCGGTGAGCGAATTGCTTGGCGAGGATTTGCTGGTTTTTGGCTGTTCGTTCTTTACCAAGGAGGCCAACAGCACGTCATACGTGAGCTGGCACCAGGATCTCCATTATTGGGGTCTCGACAACGAGGAAGAGGTCACGGCCTGGCTGGCGCTGTCACCGGCGACGCCGGCAAGCGGATGCATGCGCTTCGTTGCTGGTAGCCATCGCGAGATTCTGGATCACCGTGATACGTTTCACGAGGACAACTTGTTGACACGGGGGCAGGAGATCGCAGCCGAAGTTGACGAGGATGATGCGGTCGACGTCGTGCTGCAACCTGGGGAGATGTCCCTCCATCATGGTCGGTTGCTGCATGCTTCAAATCCGAACACGACCGGTGATCGCCGGATCGGCCTGGCCATTCGCTACATCACGCCGCGCCAGCATCAAGTCGTCGGCGGCAAAACCATCGCTGTGCTAGCGCGGGGTGAGGATCGCATTGGGAATTTTGAGCTTGCGCCCGCGCCGAAAGTTGCCATGGGCGAAAGCGAATTGGCATTGTGGCGCCGCGCGACAGGCGCGAAAGATCAGATCCTCTACAGGGAAACGGCGTGACCGGAGTGACTCGCAAGGTCGCCCAGAGGTGATTTGAACTTGGAAAGGTCAGATATGACGTCCGGCACAGACAGTGCAGCGGCTGCTATCCGTGATGACGGTTTTTCCGGTGACGTTCGTCCACTGGCAGTCACCCTCGCAGCCGAAGTTATTGGCCTTGATCTGTCACGGCCGCTCGACGAGCCCGCGAAGGCGGTCATTTGTGATGCGTTCGTTCGCTACAAGATACTGGCGTTTCGCGATCAGACCTTGACTAAGCAACAGCAAGTCGCGTTCACAGAGCAATTCGGAACACTGGAAAAGCATGCCTTGAGCAATGCCGGTACGGACGAGTTCCCACTGGTGCATATCGTGACGAACCTGGGTGCGGATGGCAAGCCGAGCGGAAAGGTCGGCTCGACGCAGTGGCACTCGGACAAGTCCTTTCGGCCGGAGCCTTCGATGGCCACGATCCTGCACGCCATCACGCTGCCGCCAAATGGTGGCGACACGTGCTTTGCTGATATGCACGCGGCATTCGAGGCGCTTCCGGAGGCCGAGAAGGCGGAACTCGACGGCAAGCACGTCATCCATAGTTGGGAGCTCTCTCGTGGTAACGTCGGCCGGGTCTTGAGCCAGGAAGAGATTGACGATGCACCACCCATGGCGCACCCGCTGGTTCGCGTGCACCCCGAAAGTGGCGAGAAGTGTCTCTTCCTCGGTACGCACGCCTCACACATCGACGGCATGGATATGGCCGCCGGGCGCAAGCGGATCGAGGAACTCGAAGCTCATGCGACGCAACCGCAGTTCATTTATCGGCACAGCTGGCGCGTCGGCGACGTTCTGATGTGGGACAATCGTTGCCTGCTGCACCGGGCCGATCCCAACTTCGATGCCGCCCGGCATCCTCGGGTCATGCATCGGACTTGCCTGCGCGGCACGCCAACCCGCTGATGTTGGAAGAGATTGAGAAGAACTGGAAGGTCGCACGTGTTTGATAAGGTTCTGTGTACCGGTGGTGCAGGTCGGCTCGGCACAGTCGTGGCGCGCCGATTGGCTGACAAATGCAATCTGACTTTGCTGGATCTACGACGACCGGACGACGGTATCTTGCACAAGCTGCCATTTGTCGACACTGACATGTGCGACTATGGCGCGCTGGCGCGCGCCTTTGCCGGGCAGGACGCAATCGTGCATTTGGCTGCGATCCCGAATCCACGCACGGCACCGCCTGATGTCACATTCAAAACCAATGTGCAAGGTGCGTGGTCGGTCCTGCAAGCGGCCGAGGATGCCGGCGTCAAACGCGTCGTTGTCGCCTCCAGCGACTCCGTTTTCGGCCTCTCCTACAATCCGCCGGATTGGCCGCCGCAATTCCTGCCCGTTGACGAGACGCATCCCCTCCGCCCGACCGAGTTCTATTCCCTGAGCAAGCGCATCACCGAAACCATTGCCGAAAGCTTCGCCGCCAAAGGTGACTTGGAAGTGATCGTGCTGCGGCCGGTGCACGTCGTCTTTCCACCGGAGTATCCGGAGTTGGAGGCACGCGGCGCGGACGTTCAGAACTATCATTTCTGGGCTTACGTCGCACCAGAGGACGTGGCGCAAGCCTTTGAGCTGGCCCTGTCAGCGCCGTATCGCGGCTATCGGGTTTATACAATTTCGGCGGCGGATGGGTTGAATCGACGCCCGACCCTGGACCTGGCCGCCGAGCGCTGGGGCAAGCTACCCGAGATCCGCCGGCCCGATGTCTACGCCACGGATCCATTTGCATCGGTCATCGACATTACGCGGGCCCGCGAGGACCTCGGCTACGATCCGCAGCTGACGTGGCGGGACATGGTGGCAAACGGCTAATCAAGATCTGCAACGATCAGCGTTCGGGAAGTGCTGACCAGCGGTGGGCGTTCGCATAATTGTCCGCGAACCGCTTGATCTCGTCATCAAGCTCCAGCGTGAGTTTGATGTCGTCGAGACCATTGAGTAGCCGGTGCTTGTCGAAGGAATCAATCTCGAACGTGTAACTTGATTGGTCCGGTCCTGTCAGGCTTTGGGCCTCCAGGTCGATCGCGATTTCCGCGCCGGGGCTGTCGCGCAGCTGCCGCCGCAGGGTTGCGCAATCCGCCGCTGTCAAACGAACAGGCAGGACGCCATTCTTAATGCAGTTGTTGTAGTGAATGTCGGCAATGCTTGGTGCAATAACGGCGCGGATGCCGTTGGCCTGAAGTGCCGTCACAGCATCTTCGCGGGATGAGCCGCAACCCCAATTTTCATCCGCGACAAAGATTTTGCCACCCCTGAACACGGGGTGATTGTAGACGAAGTCCGTCAGTGAGCCGTCCGCGTTGAACCGCAGGTCGTGAAACAAAAACCGCGGGTATTCCGGGTCGGTACCGGATTTTCGCAAGAATCGTCCCGGAATAATCTGATCTGTATCGCAATTGGCAATATCGATGGGGACTGCAACGGCAGCGAATGTTCGGAAGGGCTCAAGTTTTTTCCAATCCCCCATCAAGCGGCCTCCTCTATCAATCGGCGGACGTCCGTGAGATGACCGGTCACGGCGGCCGCTGCCGCCATGGCTGGGCTGACCAGATGCGTCCTGCTGCCGGGACCCTGGCGGCCACGAAAATTGCGGTTACTTGTCGAGGCCGCGCGCTCACCCGGTGCGAGACTGTCTCCATTCAGAGCCAGGCACATTGAACACCCGGGTTCGCGCCATTCCATACCGGCGTCCGTGAAGATCTTGTCGAGGCCTTCCGATTCCGCCTGCCTCTTGACGATGCCAGATCCTGGAACGACCAGCGTTCGTACCTGCGCACGCCGCCCTTTGGCTACGCCGGCGGCAGAGCGCAGATCTTCGATCCGACTGTTCGTGCACGAGCCAATGAACACGGTATCGACTTTGATTTCCGCCAGGGCCATGCCCGGCACAAGATCCATATAGTCGAGGGCCGCCGCCATTTCTTTGCGTCGGACCAGATCGCTTTCCAGCTTCGGGTCCGGCACGCGATCCGTCACGGGTAGAGCCCACTGCGGGCTGTTGCCCCACGTCACCATCGGTGCGATGGAACCGGCATCAAGCGAGATTTCCCTGTCGAATTCGGCGTCTTCGTCGGAGTGCAGCGTCGACCAGTACGCCACGGCCTCGTCCCAAGCCCCGCCTTTCGGTGCATAGGGGCGATTATGGCAATACGAGATCGTGGTGTCGTCCGGTGCGATCAGGCCGGATCGTGAACCCGCTTCGATTGTCATATTGCAAATCGTCATGCGGGCTTCGATCGACAGAGATTCAATGGCGGATCCTGCATACTCGACAGCATGTCCGGTCGCGCCCGCGGTGCCGATCTTCTGGATGATTGCCAGAATGATGTCTTTGCTGTTGACGCCGAAGCCAAGCTGGCCGTTGACGGAGATCCGCATCGTCTTGGGTTTGCGTTGCCACAGGGTCTGCGTCGCAAGCACATGCTGGACTTCGGTGGCGCCAATCCCCAAGGAGATGCAGCCGAGGGCGCCGTGCGTCGATGTGTGCGAGTCGCCACAGACGAGCAGAAGACCTGGCAGCGTGATGCCCTGCTCCGGACCAACAACGTGAACGATGCCATGACGGTCGTCGGTCATTCCAAAGTGTGTGAAGTCCAATTCAGTGGATGACTGCTCGAGAACTTGCACGGCTTCGCGCATTTCGCCTTCAGGAATGTCACCGAGAACCTTTGCAGTTGTCGGCAAGCTATGATCGGGGACGCCAAACAGTTTGTCGGGTTCACGAATGTGCAAACCACGCTCCTTCAGTGCGGCAAAGGCACGAAAATGCAGATCGTGGATTAGGTGGCGATCGACATACAGCAGCGCGTCGCCGGTCTCGCGCTGGTGGATGACGTGCGCGTCCCAGATCTTTGAGAATAGTGTTTGTGCCATCATCAGCTCATTGTTGCGGCAGTGCTGCCTCTAATCGTTGTAAGCTTCACAGGCAAGTCAATCGCGCTACTGATATTGAGCAACGGCTGACGACAGTATTGCCAAGCTCTTGCATCTTGGCCCTCTCTTTTTTGAGCCGGTCCAATCGCGAAGGAGCCATTCGATTGTGGGCTGACACACTACGCGACGCCACAATGGAATTCGTCGGTCCGATCTCCAATCAAGCGCTGGCGTTCACAATCGTCAGCGTGATGCTAGCGGGATTTCTGCGCGGATTCCTTGGCTTCGGCGGGGCGCTGGTGATCATTATGGTTCTCAACGTCGTATTGGGCCCCCAGGTCGCCGTTCCGATCGCCTGCCTTTCGGGATTGCCAGCGACGATGCAGTTGCTGCCACAGGCCATGCGCGCCTGTGATCGCCGGTTCGTGGTTCCGTTTGGTCTAACCAGCTTTGCCATTGCGCCAGTGGGTACCTTGTTGCTGGTGAGTATCCATCCCGCAGTCATGAAGATCACGATATCCGCCTTCGTTCTAGCGATGGTGGTGATGCTCTACCGCGGTTGGCGCCTGGCCCAGACGTCCAGCCCGGCGGCCACCGTTGCCGCCGGAGCCGTGGCCGGTTTCATCCAGGGCACGGCGGGTGTCGGCGGGCCGCCCGCGGTCGTCGCCGCACTGTCGTTTCCGGGATCGGCTGAGAAGCAGCGCGCCAACGTCATCGGAGCAGTCACGTCGCTGTCCCTCGCACCGATCATCCCACTTTGGCTCGCCAATTTGTTTTCCTGGCGCATCGTTGTCGCCAGCCTGATGATCATCCCGATTTATTCTGCAACCACCTGGTTCGGTTCGCAGTTTTTCTCGCAACACGGCCAGCAACACTACCGTAACGTGACCTATCTCGCTCTGACGGCAATGAGCGTCATCACGCTTGCAATCGCGATCGGAGACTACACTGTCTATTAGGGAATCGATTGGGTTGGACGTCGGGCGATGGCGACATCGGGATGATCACTGAGCCCGATACCGGCGATAAACTCCACGTTGTTTTCACCGAGATGCGGTCCCGGGCGGTACGGTAGGCGCGCATGAAAAGCGCCAGGGCGGGCGTGGCGAATAGACAACGTCCTGACATTGCACAATTAGAACGGAACGGAGCCGTTGACAGTCACGCGGTGCAGGTAGCGCCGGTCACGCGGAAACTCATAGTCGCGATTGACAACATGCTGCACAGCACAGTTGTCCCACATGAGCACGTCGCCCCCCTGCCATTTGTGGTGATACTGAAACTCCGGCTTCACGACGTGCTCTGAGAGTTGCTGAAGCAGAGGCAATGCGTCCTCGTCAGCCATACCTTCAATGCCGGTGCATTCGTCCGCGGTGACGTAAATGGCCTTACGGCCGGTAACGGGATGGGTGCGCGCAATCGGGTGGCTGACCGGGGGATTCTTGTCGATTTGCTCCTGCGTCAGCGTCACGGGCGTTTTCACGCCGCGCTTCTTGGCTCCGAAAAAATGCACGGCCTTTCGACCGTCGATGAGAGACTTGGTCTGCCGATCGAGAGCCTCGTAGGCGGCCACCGCATTGGCAAACATCGTGTCGCCGCGAGAATTGCCGTCTTCGTCGAACGGAATCTCGATGGCAAACAACATCGTCAGACGTGGCGGAGATTGTGTGTAGGACATATCGCTGTGCCAGAAGCTGCCGGCATCCGCGTAACCGAGGAGTTCACCATTCTCGATAATGTTCGACAATTTGAGGATGCCCGGGTGGCCATCCAGCGCGAACTTGCTGAAGGCGTTGATCTCCAGTTCACCGAACCGTTGGGCGAAAGCGAGATGGCGCGCGGGTGTCAGGTTCTGGTTGCGGAAGACGACAACGGACCACGAGGCAAAGGCGTCCTCGATTTCGGAGAACGTGTCTTCGCTGATATCGGCAGAGAGATCGACATTGCCAATTTCGGCGCCAAATCCGTCACCGAGAGGCGTCAAGGTAATCGTCTGACAGCGAGTCATTGGATTGCCGCGCTCCTTGTGGCCTGGTCGCTTTGGTCGACTGGCGATGGTCGACCGCCATCTATAAACAAAGCCCATCGCCCCTGGCCTTGTCGATCACGGGGAGGATAACAGGAGCGGCTAGTGGTTCGGTCATCGATGAATGACTGCAGCGTCAATCGCATATGTGCTGATCACTGGCCGCCAATTGACCCCCTGTCTGGCAGCGGCCTAGCCTCGCCCAGCGAAATGGCCGGTTTGATCATGCAGGAGGGCGCGCGATGAGCACATCCGATCTGGACCTCGTGGTCCGCAACGGCACGATCGTCGATGGTACCGGTGCCGAAACGTTTGAGGCCGACGTTGCAGTGGCAGGCGGCAAGATTGTCGCCGTCGGAGACGTAGCGGGCCGCGGCGCCGAAGAAATCGATGCCAAAGGCAAGATCGTCACGCCGGGATTTGTCGACATCCACACACACTATGATGGTCAGGCCGTCTGGGACAATCACCTGGCGCCGTCGGCGTGGCATGGCGTGACGTCAGCCATCATCGGCAACTGCGGTGTCGGCTTTGCCCCCTGCAAACCGCAGGATCGCGAAAAACTCGTCGAGCTGATGGAGGGCGTCGAAGATATTCCCGGCCCGGTCATGCACGAAGGTCTGACATGGACGTGGGAAACCTTCGATCAGTATCTGTCTGCCTTGAAACAGCGAAACCGCGACATCGACATCGGCTGTCTGCTGCCGCACGCCGCCGTTCGTGTCTATGTCATGGGTGATCGCGCGATCCGCCATGAAAAAGCGACAGCCGATGACATTGCGGCGATGCGGAAGATTACGGCCGACGCCGTCCGTGATGGCGCATTCGGGTTTTCAACATCCCGCACGCTGAGCCACAAGAGCTGCTCTGGCGAGTACACGCCGACGCTGCGCGCCAACGAAGACGAGTTGATCGGCATTGCCATGGGCATGGCAGACGCCGGATCGGGCTTTCTCGAGATCGTGTCGGACTGGAATGAGCCGAGCCCCGAGGCCGAATTCGCGATGTTGCGCCGGGTTGTCGAAGCGTGCGGCCGGCCCGCGGTGTTCTCGCTCTCGCAGCGCCATGAACGCCCGCGCGACTGGGAAGTCATGATTGCGGGCGCCGATCAGGCCGTTGCCGACGGCCATTCGATTCGCGCGGTGTGCCCGCCGCGTGCGATCGGACTTTTGCTGGGCCTCGAGGGCAGCCAGAATCCTTTCTCGGGAACACCGTCCTATCGCAAGATCGCGCATCTGCCGCTTGCTGAGCGAGTTGCGGTCATGCGGGACCCCGAATTCCGTCGGCAGGTCCTGTCGGAAGATCCAATTGCTGAAAGTACGTTTCCGCTGATCGAGCGTTTGTCCTACGATCACATGTTCAGGTTTGGCAGTACGCCAAACTACACGCCGCAACGGGACGACTCGATTACGGCTATTGCGGCGCACGAGGGTCGGACGGCAGCCGAAGTCGCTTACGACGTTTTGCTGGAGGACGAGGGATTGGGCTTCATTTATTCACCTCTGAACAACTACGCCAGTTTCGATCTCAGCGTGCCGGAGCAGATGCTCTCTAACCCAAACGTGATCATGGGGTTGGGTGACGGCGGCGCGCATGTCGGCTTCATCCTCGACGCCGGATTTCCGACCTGGCTGATGACGTATTGGCAGAAAGAGCGGCAAACGTTCAGCTTGCCCGAGACCATCCGCCGCCTGACGTCGGACACGGCGCAGGCCTCCGGGCTGCTCGATCGCGGTGTGATCAAAGTCGGCAAGAAAGCCGACCTGAACATCATCGACTATGACCGCTTGTCATTTGGCAAGCCCTATGTCGCCTATGATTTGCCCACCGGCGCCAAGCGGCTCCTGCAGAAGGCCGACGGCTACTCCGCGACGATTGTGTCGGGAGCGGTGACCTATCGCGATGGCAATGCAACGGGAGCTCTGCCGGGCCGGGTCATCGAGGGGCAGCGGCTGGAAGAGCAGCTTATGGCGGCAGAATAAACCGCCATGAGGGGCAAATATCGAAAGACGGCACGCCGCGGTGTGGTGGCGGGTCGTTGCCGAATGCTAATTAATTCAATGCTTTAGCGATTATGAAGCGCGCACGATCAGCGATGCTGTTTGGTCTTTGAACCTTTTCCGTGGACGCGACGACAAATCAGGTACGAGCGCGGCGCCCATCGCCTAGCTCACCAGATATCACGTCGCAGGAGGAGAGTTATGAAAAAGTTCGTTGCCGCCATCGTATCTGCCAGCATTCTGGCCGCGTCATTGGCTCCTGCCCAGGCAGGTATGTCCGGCATGTCGGGCCTCAACGCCGCTGCTATCGCGCCTGCTCAATCGGAATCGCTGATCCGGAAGACCCGTATTCGGTCGAGCCATGTCGCACTTGGCATCGTTCTCGGTCTCAGTGCTGCGGCATTGGCGGCAGAAAGCGCGAAACATCAGGCTCGACTATGCCGAAAGTGGTCGCGCCGCTGCGATCGCGGCAATGAGCGGGCCTGTTGGAACTACGATACCAAGTGCTGAAACGGCCCTATAAACACTGTCCACCGAAGTCGCCGGCCGCATCGCAAGATGCGATCGGCAGTCTTGTTGGTCAGCCGGCGGTTTCGCAGCGCCGTCGGTTCAGGTGGGACGGACGTCCTGCATGCTGTGGCGATAGGACTCAGAGAAAGGCGCGGGGCCGAAGCCCGGCCTGAAACCAGATGATGAAACTGTAAATGCTGTAGACTGGAATATTGAGCGCGGCTTGCAGGTCATCGGCGTAGGGTACCATGTTGGTGCACTCCAGCACGATTGCACCCGTGTCTGGATATGTCTCCATCAGGGCGCGCCCGGCGGAAAGCATGTCGTTGCGCGCCGCCGCCACATCCAGCGACAACTGATTGTCCAGGATCTTGTGAGCAAACTCGCAGTCGCGTGGCATGCCTGCGACAGGCGTATCCTGTGGCACGCTGACGGCAGCGAGATGCTGCGGCGTCAACGACTCCGCTGAAATCGTGAGAATGGATACGTGCCGGCCTTTGGGCAGCGTCGCTGCAATCAATGGCACCTGCATCAGCGATGAGGCAGCGACGGGCACCGGCACGGCGGCTTT
>JBPCWB010000012.1:0-2765 GCA_051009955.1 Hyphomicrobiaceae bacterium
ATGCCGCACGGGAAATCCTGGACCACCGAAGTGCAGGTGAAATTAAAGATCTTGTCTCACTGTTCAAGCAACGCGCTTCCGCCAACTTGGCCACGAGTGACCTCTCCGACGCGGCCCGGGCGGCGACATACGGCGCGATCGAAACGTTGCTGGTTGACATCGACAGTGATGTGCCCGGGCTGGTCGCGGACGATACCGGGGCGCTGACTCTCAACGACTCGCCGAGTGCCACCAGCTATGACGTCGTCGATGAGATCGCGGGGCGGGCGCTCGCCAATGGCACGCGTGTTCTTGGCGTGCGCAAGGCCGATCTACCAACAGATGGCGCCCTTGCTGCAATTCTTCGCTTTCAGGTTTGAGTAGTTGATTTGCTCGTTACCTGTGCCGCTGCTGATCGTAGCCGATGCAATGCTTGCGGTGCTCTATTCGAGCTCGCACGTGGCACGAGCCTGCCCCCAGCAGAACAGCCCAATTCGGATGCCGCGGCGCGTGCCGGCACCAGGAGCTTCGATTTCCGAGGCCGTCTGCGCAGTGCAGCGAGAGTTTGACCGTGCATTGCAATCTCCGAGCAAGGTCAGCAGTGGGCTTCAGGTGCAATGCAGCACCGCGGTAAAACATGCATCAGCATCGAACATCCTGTTCTCGTTGCGAACTTAGACCTTATGGGCCACAAGCTGAAGTGCTCCAGGGTCCCGCCTCCATACCATACGCGTTTTCGACACGAGGCTTGATCTATAGCAATAGGTACTTGGTTTGCCGAATGTAACCTCATCATAACGCCCCCACGAAAGAGATCGGAGCGATTGCGATGGGGGCATGCGATCGGCGTGCTCATCGGCTTAACACCACACGAGGGCTGCCTGGCACCTCAAGGTCAAGGGCGGAGAACCTCCCCATGACAGAGACGGATACCTACGCAGCGCGCGACTATTTGCGACCGTATCTGCCGTTCCTGCCGGACGTGATGCGGCTGCCGAGAGATCCGGAAGAGGAATGGTGGAAGTGGCGGGACACGAAGGTTCATCTGGATCGGCTTGATGTCCAGGACGCTTCGCTGAAGGTCGTTCTCTTGCACGGCGGCGGCGGTAACGGTCGCCTGTTAAGCGCCTTCGGAGCACTCGTGCACGGCCTCGGCTATAGCTACGTAGCGCCCGATTTACCCGGTTTCGGGCTCACTAAGCCCGGGCCGGAATATGACCCCCACTACAGTTCGTGGGTGGCACTGGCGGCCGACCTGATTGATCGCGAGCTGGCCCGCGACGGCCTCCCAGTAGTGACCTTCGGGGGCAGCGTGGGCGGGATGCTGGCCTATAGCGCGGCGGCCGCTAGCGGCAAGGTGCGTGGCGTGATCGCCACGACCTTGGCGGATGCGCGAAACGCCGACGCCCGAGACGCCCTAGCCCGCAGTAAACTCTGGAGTCGGCTCGGCTACGTGGTTATGAACGCGCTGCCTAGACTTACGGGTCGTTTGCACATCCCCGCGCGGATGATCTCCAAGATGGAGTGGATGACAAATAATCCCGCGTTCTCCCGCATCTTCATCGAGGACCCGCTGGTGGGCGGAGCGCGCATCAACCTCGATTTCTACCGTTCGTTGATGATCTACGATCCCCCTATCGCGCCGGAGTCGTTCGACCTGTGTCCGCTACTACTTGCGCACCCTGCCGAGGACAGGTGGACGCCTCTTGCGGTCAGCAAGCCGTTCTTCGATCGCCTTGCGTGCGACAAGGAGTTGGTGATGCTGGAGGGGTGCGGCCACCTCCCCTACGAGGAGCCCGGGGTGTCGCAACTGCGGGACGCGCTCGAAAAATTCTTGCGGCGCGTGTCGGTCTAGCCGCACGCGTCAAGCACCGAAAGCACTTCCGCTCCGGTGCTAGATGTGAAACAGAAGTTCCGGATTGCAACACTGCACTTGGACATTGCCGGCTACCCTGAAGTGTAACATGGCTCGCCGGCGTGTCCGAAGCTGGGGTATCTTCTGCCATCAACGATGGTCGATGCAACCGACGCGATGGGCCACAAGCGGCAGTAGGCAATAAATCTGTTTCGCAGCTTTTGAAATGTCATGGACCAGCGACGGACCGGCGTTCGACGGGCTGTCTAGCGTCTGGTCGAGCCAGGCAACCCCGAAAAAAAGACCCGGTGTTGACCGGGCCATTGAGTGTCGGGACTGCTATGTTTGTAACGGTAACGAACTCAGGCTCGTTTCCTCAGACAGGCACTCAATAGCAATCGACGCCAAAGTGCTCGCCGCGCGCTGGCGGCATCGTAATCTTACCAACGCTTGCGAGGCGACAGGCGCTGTAGTGCTGCCGAGCCCGATGCTAAGATTATTAGCATGATCCGGAGCAGAGAAATCTGATCGAGATCAAGATCCGGACCCTAAAGATTGAGTCAACGCTCGATCATCAATTCCAGTTCCGTGCATTCATGCGATGATCCACTGGCAAAAAAGCATTTTGGCAATATGCGTCGTTAACCACTGTCTACATCAAGCGGTTGGATGGCCGCGACGGTAATGCTTGTCGTTGCACTGTAGAAACCGGCGACCGAACCGGAGGCACGCATCAATTGGCGGTTGACTTCGAAAGTGGGTCAAAAGCCGTCCTGAGCTGATGTAGCGTGGTGCTTCCGGTTGGGCCTCAGCTTTGGACGAAGTCTGGTCAAGGAGGTGGAGTCGGGCTAGGGCGAGGGGCCTCTATAGTGAGTCGGAGAACTGCCATCGCCGACGCCCCGGAAGATGATCTCAGCCCAGAGTCCAAGCG
>JBPCWB010000013.1:0-4578 GCA_051009955.1 Hyphomicrobiaceae bacterium
ATCGTCGAAAAGCGTGAAGCCGTTGAAATCCCCATGTCTGAAATGGCATGGGCGGGCAAGTTCCGGGCGACGGACAAATCGAGAGCGCGCAAACCGAAAAAGCCGTCCGATGTCGTCGCCATCGGCGATGTCATCTACGTCGCGCCGAAAGACCCCGACAAGATCGCTGGTATTTGGCAGCTCATGCAGATTCCGAAAGTCGGCGGCGGCATTGTCGCGATGGATCCTCACACCGGCCGCGTGCTTGCGATCGTCGGCGGATTTTCATTCTCAATCAGCCAGTTCGACCGCGCGATTCAGGCGAAAAGGCAGCCGGGTTCGTCGTTTAAGCCAATCGTTTATGCGACGGCGCTCGACAACGGTTACAAGCCGACCAGCATCGTTCTGGATGCACCGATCGAGATCGAGCAGGGCGCCGGCAAAGAAGTCTGGCGTCCTGAGAATTACAACAAAAGCCGCTCATACGGCCCCTCGACACTGCGCCTGGGCATCGAAAAGTCGCGCAACCAGATGACGGTGCGGTTGGCGCAGGACGTCGGCATGCCGCTGATCAGCGAGTATGCGATCAATCGCTTCGGCATCTATGATGATTTGCTGCCGGTCTTGTCGATGTCGTTGGGGGCAGGCGAGACCACGCTCCTGCGTATGGCGACGGCTTATTCAATCCTGGCGAACGGCGGACGTCGCGTTCATGCAACTTTGATCGACCGCATCCAGAACCGCTGGGGGAAGACGGTTTGGCGCCACGACCAGCGCGAGTGCGTCGGCTGCAACGCCGAAAGCTGGCAGAGCCAGCCGGAACCCGAGATCGCCGACGATCGCAAGCAGGTCATTGATCCGCATTCCGCGTACCAGATGACGTCGATGCTGGAAGGCGTTGTTCAGCGCGGAACGGCAAGCATCGTCAAACGGATGGTTCCAGGCGTGCCATTGGCCGGCAAGACGGGAACGACCAACGATTCCAAGGATACCTGGTTCGTCGGCTACGCGCCGGATCTGGTCGTCGGTGTATTTGTTGGTTACGACACGCCGCAGCCGATGGGTAAATCGGCGACGGGCGGTCAGGTTGCGGCGCCGATCTTCGCAAACTTCATGAAAGCGGCGATGGCCGGCAAGCAACCCATTCCGTTCCGCATTCCACCGGGATTGCGACTGGTCCGGGTGAACCGCATGACGGGGTTGCGGGCAGAAGGTTTCGACGCGGACGTCATTGACGAGGCTTTCAAACCCTTCGAAGATCCCGACGACCCGAATTCCTTCCTCGGCTACCAAAGTCCGGACGGAGTCTATGGCAGCTCGCAGAACGTCAGCTCAGGCCGCGGCAACGTTTACTAGAGTCCGATCAACTGAGGTGGAATCATTCTGGCGTGCGGGATCTGTGTCGAGATCCATCGGTCCGGTGATCTGCATATTGGATCATTGGACCAGGCGAGCGGCGCCGGGATCAACGCAAATCCCGCTGTTCCCTTCGAAATTCCAGACGGCCGCCGACTGGTATCTCGACCGAATGGACCGTAGAACCAGGAGGCGCACCATCAGTGCCTCGCGCACATAGCTTTACAGCGCCCGTCGACAAACCTATATCGCGCACTCGAAAGATTTTGCGCTGATGCCACACCCTGAGCATCTGCGAAGCGAAGAAGGGACCGCAGCATGCGCGCCGAAGCAACCAAATTGGTCGACGAGATTACTGAGTCCTTTGCCATTCTGCGGAGGCATCTTTGACTGGGAAACGGCCCAATCACGTCTTGATGAGCTCAACGTCCGCGCCGAAGATCCGGACCTTTGGGCGAATCCCACCACGGCGCAGGCCGTGATGCGTGAGCGCCAGTCGCTCGACAAGAGAATTGCTTCCTACAAGGGATTTGAGCAGCAACTGGAAGATGCCGTCACGCTGATCGAACTCGGCGAGGCCGAGGATGATGACGAGAGTATTGCCGAAGGCGAGTCGATGCTGCGTGAGCTTCGCAATCAAGCTCAGAAGCAGGAAGTCGAAGCGCTGCTCTCCGGAGAGGCGGATGCCAACGACACCTATCTGGAAATCCACGCTGGCGCCGGTGGAACGGAAAGCCAGGATTGGGCGGCGATGCTCACGCGGATGTATATGCGCTGGGCTGAAAAGCGTGGCTTCAAGGTCCAGCTCATTGAGGAGAGCCCGGGTGAAGAGGCTGGGCTGAAGTCAGCGACCATCGAGATAAAGGGTGAAAACGCCTACGGCTGGCTCAAGACCGAGAGCGGTGTGCATCGCCTTGTTCGCATTTCACCTTTTGACTCGAATGCTCGGCGCCATACAAGTTTTGCGTCGGCCTGGGTTTTTCCCGTGATTGACGACAGCATTGATATCGAAATCAACGAAAGTGATTGCCGGATCGACACTTATCGCGCCTCGGGTGCCGGCGGTCAGCACGTCAACACCACCGATTCGGCCGTTCGCATCACCCATGAACCGACGGGCATTGTCGTCGCCTGCCAGCAAGAACGCTCGCAGCACAAAAACCGCGCCACTGCGTGGTCAATGCTGCGCGCGCGCCTCTACGAACTCGAACTCAAGCGGCGCGAGGAACGGGCCAATGCCGAGGCAGCGTCGAAGACCGAGATTGGCTGGGGGCATCAGATCCGGTCCTATGTGCTGCAGCCTTATCAGATGGTGAAAGACACACGCACAGGTGTCGAAAGCGCCGACCCGCAATCTGTACTTGATGGTGATATCGACGCGTTCATTGAGGCCGCTTTGGCCCACCGCATTTCCGGCTCCGATGCAATCGACGTGGTCGATCTCGAATGATCGGCGGCCATCGCACCCGCCCGGGAGCGCCAAGGCTCGCGCGTCACACGAACCAACGCCACTTGGGCAAATTCGGTGGGACAGGCGTCTGGCCTATTGTTTGGTAACTGTCGTCGGCGCGGGATTGACGGCACCGACATTCGCCGCACTCGGCTTTGCATCGATCGACGAATGTAAGACCCACGCAGCCGCAAAGACGCCAAACAGCAGTCCAAGCACGCCGAACAGCGCGCGCTTAAGCAACGAACCATAGCTCAGTGACCTGGGCGCGTTAGGCGCACCGCCAACCGAAACCGTTTGCGACATCAACATTCCCCCCCGTGGAGCACGCGAACACGTCGGCATGCTCTCAAACAATGACCCAGTTTAGTGATGCCTCAGGACCTTATGGTCAAGGACGACGGTCCGATCGAATCGCACAAACTTTTTTTCCGTTGCGGCAATGTCTCGTTCAGCACGGCGGCCCAGTCGGGTCAAGGTCGCCAACCAAAGATGGTTTCCAGCGATGCGGTTCTGCCGCGTCTCAGGGCAAGTCGCGTGCTATATTTCCCGGCGGCATCGGAATCCGTGGGCAATCAACGAATACGGAGCGTAGCGAAATGGGCGTCGCTGTTGGCATTGGACTGATGGATTATCCCTTTGGTGACGCCGACAGGTTCTGGAAATGGGTCGACCTGTGCGAAGCCAGCCCGCTGGACTCGATCTGGCAGACGGACCGCATTATCAGCCCGTTCCCGATGCTGGAATGTATGAGCGCGATGGCAGCGATAGCCGGGCGAACCGAACGTCTCAAATTCGGCTTCAATGTCATTTCACTGGCATTTCGCGACCCGCTGCTCGTCGCCAAGCAGTGCGCCACCATCGATTATTTGTCCAACGGCAGACTGCTGCCAGCCTTTGGCATTGGCAATCCGAGAGCCCCGGAATGGCAGGTTGCCGGCATCGAGACCAAGGGGCGCGGGCGCAGAACGGATGAGGCGCTCGACATCATCACGCTGCTGTGGCGCGAGAACAGAGTCGACTATGAGGGGCGCTATTTTCGCCTGTCCGGCGCCAGCATCAATCCGAAGCCGAAGCAGGCGAATCTCCCGGTCTGGATTGGTGGTGACTCCGATGCTGCCATACGCCGGACCGCCCGTATCGGGACCGGCTGGCAGGCCGGCCTGCAAACCCCGCAAGAGGTGGCGCCGGTCATTGCGGCCATCCGCAGGGCGGTTGTCGAACAGGGTCGAACCATTGACGACGACCACTACGGCGCGGCGTTTCCCTACTATTTCGGCGTACCGTCCGATCTGGCGCCTCAGAAGGCACTCGTCGGATATCGGGAGCGCACGGGCAAAGACGGTCAGGCGTATCTCGCTGTCGGCGATGCGGAGTTGATCGTCGATCGGATTGCACAATACATCGATGCTGGCGCCTCGAAACTCATCCTGCGTCCATTGGGTCGCGACGATGCCGATGTTACAATGCAAACGGAGTTGCTCATCGATCGCGTGCTGCCTGAGGTCGCGCGCCGTTGGCCAAGACGATAATCACGCACCGCGTCCAAGGAGGCTCACATGGCCCTGCAATACTTGCAGCACTTTCTGATTCAGACGGCGGATCTTGCGGCAACAGCCAAATGGTACGTCGATGTTCTCGGGATGCGCGAAGGTCCGCACCCGGAATTCAAAATCCCAACCGTTTGGCTCTACCTTGGCGACACGGACGTCCTGCATCTGATCGAGGGCGGACCCGACCAAAGCGAGAACCGGATGCGATATCTCGGGCAGCAGTCGGGAGCCGTCCACGGC
>JBPCWB010000014.1:0-8013 GCA_051009955.1 Hyphomicrobiaceae bacterium
GGAGTATTTCACGGCGCCGCCGCCTGCTTCGACCATGGTCGAGGTCACCAAGATGACGTCGCCGGATGCGCTGATCGAAATTAACGCGATCGCTGTCGTCCAGTGAGGCAACATCGCCGGGTCGATCGATCTCCTAGCCAACCTCGCGTGTCACAATGGTTCCATCTCAATTGAACAGGTTCTATGCCTGCTCTTTGATGAACGTCCCTGACTGGAGTTCCTGGACGGCCTGGCGCAGTTCCGCCTGCGTGTTCATGACGATCGGACCATGCCAGGCAACCGGCTCCTGGATCGGGCGCCCCGATACCAGCAAAAACCGCATGCCCTCGGATCCGGACTGAACGGTAACCGAGTCGCCAGCACTGAAGCGCACCAGAGTGCGGTTGCCTGAAAGATCGCGCACGTTGAGCTCATGGCCTTGAAACTCTTTCTCGACCTGCACGCCTTCGGGTTCAGATGCATCCGAGAAACGGCCCGCGCCCTCGAAGATGTAGGCGAAGGCATTGGCATAGGTATCGACAGGAAGCGTCTTCCGCGTATTCGCCGGGACGGACACATCAAGATAAACCGGGTTGGCAGCAACGCCATCGACCGGGCCGACGACACCCCAGAACGAACCAACCACGACCCGGACGCGCGTGCCATCGTCGTCAGTTATTTCCGGAACGTCATTTGCGGCGATATCCTGATAGCGGGGCGACGTCATCTTTAGGGACGACGGCAAATTCGCCCAAAGCTGGAATCCATGCATCTGGCCAAAGGCATTTCCGAGCGGCATTTCCTGATGCATGATACCGGAGCCGGCCGTCATCCATTGCACAGACCCAGGTCCCAAGAGACCTTTATTGCCGAGAGAGTCGGAGTGTTCGACTTCGCCCGCGAGGACATAGGTGATGGTTTCAATGCCACGGTGCGGATGCCAGGGAAACCCTCGCGCATAGGCATCGGGATCATCGTTGCGAAAGTCATCGAGTAACAGGAATGGATCGAATTGGGACGGCTCACCGAACCCGAATGCGCGATGCAGGTGAACGCCGGCCCCTTCGATCGTGGGGCGGGCCTGCGACTCGGACTGAACAGCTCGGAAAGTCATCTTGGCGGTCATCCTCTTGCAATCTGAAGCGTGCCGGCGATTATGCACCGTATCGGACTTCAAATGGCAGTTCAGATGCGCTGTTGCAAGGTCAGGCGTCATGGCGGCAACCAGGCCTGATCACGTCCGCCCGCATTGCCGACCTTCGCCTGACCCTGCGGAGCCAAGCCTCGCATTGCTACTCGGATTTACAGCCAGTTATTGCGGCTGAGGAATGCTCACACTCTGCGGCTGCGGATTTGCGATAACACGGTTCCAGGGCATGCGCGCAAGAATGTTCGCCATTGTGCAGATTCCGCTCACGCCGGCGAAAACAAGCCCGGCCCCGACAAATGCGGTCAACGCCATGAACCATGGCGAGACAAGCAGTGAGAGGATCACGCCCAACACCACCAGGCTCCCGGCCGCGACCTGCACCTGCCGCATGATACTGATCGGCACGCGGCGATTCTCATTCACCGATAGGCCAGCCTGGCGCCAAGCCTGCAGGCCGCCGTCGAGCTGATAGACGTCTTTGAAACCTGTTCGCAGGATCTGGGCCGCGGCGGCTTCGGTGCGCCCACCGCTGCGGCAATGGAAAACCGCGACCTTGTCGTGTTCGTGCGGAAAGTCCTCCGGGCTGAAGCCGGAGAGCGGGACCAGATGTGCTTCAGGGATGTGCTCGCGCACGTACTCGTCGGGCTCGCGAACATCGATGAGAACCGCTTTCTCCTGATCGAGCCACTCCCGCACAGTTTCCGGAGACACTTTCCGGAGTCCCTCGCTGCTCATATTATGCACTCCATTTTCTATTGGCTTCTTAGGCCTCTCGAAACGCCCGCCCCGAGGAAGCCCTCAGGAATCCATTCTCTTCGTAGCGGATTGAATCGCCTCACAAATGTCTCGCAACGGCCCTAGCCGAGACCAAAGAGGATTCTGCCAAATTCATATTCAATCTTTAGAATATAATGCCGCGTCGCCAGATTACAAGTGCTGACGTTACGCGCGAACCTTCGGCTTGGGGACGAATTCAGGTCGAGGTGACCGCGCACGACCCGAAGCCGAGATGGCATACGCCGCCGCTAAAAGATTGCGAGGGCAACGGCGATCATCACACCGCCAACGATTGTCGCGGCGGTCGTCCCTCTCGCGGTCGCGTAAGCGCGAATGTAGAAGTCAACCGGCTCTTCCCCCGTTTCAGCATATTTGACGACATGCACAACATCGTCACCCTGGACCTCTGTATCATCCTCAACCAATCCTGAGAGTTTTGGAACAAACATTGAGCACAGCGCGAAGAACGCGACATTGTAGAGAATGGCTGCAGCGCCAAACACTGCAATGCCCCAGACCCAATCGAGCCCGGGCCCCTGCGACGAACCCAACCAGACCAAACCAGCCATAAAACCCAGCGCACCGATGAGGAGGGCAGACAGCCAGAGCCGTTTCAGTCGACCGACAGCGTTCATCGCATAGTCCAATACTTGGTCATGCCGTCGCGATTGCTGGAGCATGCACGACAGTCATTCCGGAGAGCTCACCGTTTTGCACGGTCCGCGTATGGCTTTTGATGTGGTTGCGCTCACTGCAGAGATTGCCCGAAAACACACTTTGGTCGGGCCAATTCAAAGCCCAAGATAAAATCGTCTGATAATGTCATTGTCTGCAAGATCGGCCGCATCCTTGCCTTCAAATCCAATTTCGCCATGCACGATAATGTAGCCGCGATCGGCAATCTTGACGGCCTGATTGAAATTCTGCTCAGCCATCAGGACCGTGAGATTACGCTGCTCCTTGAGTTCTTTGATGCTGGCAATCATGCGGCTGACAAGAATCGGTGCAAGACCAACCGAAGGCTCGTCGACCAGGAGGATTTTGGGTTCGGACATCAGAGCCCGGGCGATCGCCACCATCTGCTGTTCGCCGCCACTCATACTGCCAGCGATCTGCTTGCGCCTTTGCTTCAGGACCGGAAACGTCTCGAAGACAAGCTCGATATTTGCATCGATATTCTTCCTGGCCTGGTTGCGATAAGCCCCCATCATGAGATTTTCTTCAACCGTCAATGCGGGGAATAGCCGACGACCCTCGGGTACAAGCGCGATTCCCAGATCAACAATCTGCTCAGGCTTGAGCCCGACCAGGTTGGTCCGCTCGCCATCCGAATCAAGAATGATCTCGCCCTGCGTCGGCGTGATGATCCCGGTGATGCACTTTATGAGGGTACTCTTACCATTGCCGTTGGACCCCAGCAGCACCACGGTTTCACCGTCCGCCACCGAGATCGACACACCGTGCAAGACCTTGACCGAGCCGTAGCCTGCCTCGACGTCTTTGACTGCGATGCTATTCGCCAAGGTAGGCCCTTTCCACATTCGGATCCTTCATGACCGCATCGGGCGTGCCATCGGCAATCTTCTGGCCGGCATCCAATACAATGATCCGTTCACAATAGCGCGTCACCGCTCGCATGATGTGCTCAATCATTATGACGGCGACACCGCGCTCATTGAGCTTGAAGAGAATCTCTAAGATTTCGTCCACCTCGGAGTTCGACAGGCCGGCCATGGCCTCGTCGGAGACGAGCAAACTGGGCTTGACCGCCAAAGCGCGTGCAAGTTCAAGTCTGCGCATATCGACTTGCGTGAGGTCGGCCGAGCTGTCCTTCTCCCGCCCAATGAAGCCGACCAACTCAAGGATGGCCTGCGCCTCGTCTTCGAGTCGATCCTGGTCGACGCGATCCTTGGCGGCGAAACTAAGCGGGATCAATAGATTTTCGATCACCGACATGCTTTTGAACGGGCGCGGAATTTGGAAACTGCGGGCAATGCCAAGGTGCGTGCGCTCGTGTGCCGTGAGCCGGGTGATATCCTTTCCACGAAAATTCACGTTGCCTTCGTCGTGCGGCAGCACGCCCGACACGCAGTTGATCAAAGTCGTTTTTCCGGACCCGTTTGGGCCGATCAACCCGAGGCGTTCGTTCTCGTTGAGTTCGAACGACACTGACTGCAGAGCAACGAAACCTCCGAAGCGCTTCGTCACGCCGTCGACTCTGAGGATCTGCCCGCTCATCGCAACCGCCCCTTACCGAGCATTTGGTGCGCTAACCCGACAATTCCTTGCGGCGCCAATGTAATGAACAGAACCAGCGTGACACCCACGATCAGCAGATTGATTTCGGACGATATCGTGACCGTGCTGATTTCCTGGGCGAGGCCGAGAAGGAGCGCGCCGATGACGGGACCGTACCAAACCGAGGTCCCGCCGATCATGGGCATCGCAATGGCATTCACTGCGACCAGCAGCGCGAAGGCCGAGACCGGGTCGACAAAGGTAACGAAAAACGGATAAGGCGCGCCTGCAACGCCCATCAGGACACCCATCGTCGTTGCAGAGATCAACTTCAACCGAAGCGTCGGCACACCCATGGCCTCGGCCGCAACTTCATCATCGCGGATCGCGGCCAGGCCTTGGCCGATGCGCGAGGTACTGAGGTAGCGCGACGTCGCCGTGGCCACAATCGCCAGCACGACCATCAGCATGAATAGGAGCTCAATGTAGCTGTCGAAGATAAAGGAGTCCTTGGGCCTTAGAACGTACGCCCCGCCCGCTCCGCCAACATACTCCCAGTTGACGGCGATGGTCTCGAATACGATTGCCATGGCGAGCGTCGCGATGGCAAAGTAGACTCCTTTGAGCCTGAGGGTGAGATAGCCCGCGCCCAATCCGAGCAGCCCGCACACGACACCGGCTGCCAGGATCATGACGGGCAGCGGCAACGCGAACGCCTTGTTCAGAAAGATTGTCGTGTAGGCGCCGACAGCGAAAAAACCCGCACTGCCGAAATTCACGTAGCCTGTGAAGCCGCCGAGAATATTCCAGGCAACCGCCATGATGACGCCCTGCAGGACGACGTAACTCGCAAAGAAATAGAAATCGTTGTTGGTGAGCAAGGTAAAGGCGTAACCCGCGCCCAAGACAACGAGCGCTCCCAACCAGAATTTATCCAGCTTCATCCTAGGCCCTTCCAAATATGCCTTGCGGGCGAATGGCCAAGGTCAGGAGAAGAATGCCAAAGCCGACGGCGGGAGCCCACGACGGACCGTAGAACGTTGCGACAAAGCTCTCGACAAGACCGATCAGAAGTGCCGCAAACAGCGTCCCACTAATGCTGCCCATACCGCCGAGCACGACGATCGCGAAAATCCTGCCGATAAAGAGCCGACCGACCGAGGGCTCGACCGGCTGGATAATGATGAGCAGCGCACCAGCCATGGCCGCCGTGGCGATGGCAATCCCCATTGCGATTTGCTTGACCTTGATCGGATCAGCTCCCATCAAGCGCACCGCGAGCTGATCCTGCGCCACGGCCAAGATCGCCCTCCCCGTGAAGCTGCGGGACAAGAAGAGATAGACAGCACCTGTCATTACGATCGAGATCAAGAACGGAATGGCCATCCGCAGGGGCAGGTCGATGATCCCGATATGCAGAGTCTGGCCAATGTAGGGCGCCACCACGAGACGATAGTCGACACCGAAATTGATGATCAGCAGCACTTCGATGATAAACATCAGGCCGAAAAAGAAGGCCAGACCGCTGAGGGATTCCTGCCCGGTGCGCTCAAAACTGGCGTGGTAAACCCGGTAGAGTGCCATGCCCAAGAGATAGAACGGGAGCATGAGGAGGAGCCCGATCAATAACGGGTCCCAGCCAAACGTCGCGTTGAGGATGTAGACCACGAACGAACCGGACACCACAAAGGTCGGGTGTGCGATGTTGACGATATCCAATTGTCCGAACGTGATCGACAGTCCAAGCGCGACGGCAGCATAGAAGCCGCCGAGCAGAAGACCCGCAACGGCGGCATTTGCCACGAGTTCAATCATCGATGCGGGTCCCCCGACATTCGCAATCAGGTTCTAAGACGACAATCAACACCTATTGCTTATAGGGATACCGAATGTCGCCGGATTTGACTTCTGCCGGATAAAGGATGACTCGCTTGCCCGGTTTCGTGAACTGCTCGAGATTGTTCGGCTGGACGTCACGGAACTGGACCTGCAGCGTGCGGGTTTTCGCCCACTCGCCGTTCTTGGCAAAGCTCACTTTGCCAACGACGGTATCAAACGTCGTCTTGTGGATGTATTCAGCAAGCTTCTTCTGATCGAGGCTGCCAATACTGTTTACTGCATCACCGAGGATCTGCATGTAAGCGTAGGCATACGGCGGCAGATAGTGACCCAGCGGATCAACACCCTTGCCTTTGGCGGCTTCCTGATACTTCTTCAAGAAGGCCTCGATCCCTTCGAAGTTGAGCGTCGGCTCCGGCACCCAGAAATCGTAGTTGACGATGCCGTTCAACATCGGTCCTAGGTTCTTCTGAATGGCAGCGAATTGCAGTCCGACCATGCCGCCGCCGAACATCTTCGCTTTGAGATCGAGCTCATTCGCGGCCTTCACGATCCCGATTGATCCAGGCGGATAGGAACCGATGTAGATCAGGTCGGCATTGGTCGCCTTCAGAGCGCGGATCACGGGTGAAAAGTCGGCTGTCCCTGGTGGGTAGGTCTTGTCGTAGACAATCTTGAGCCCGACCTTCTTTGCGTGATCGCGGGCACCAGCAACAGCATTCCGCGCAAATTCCGCATCGGCCGACAACAGTGCAATCGATTGCGGCTTTGGATTTTGCTTCATCGCGAGATCAAAGAAGCCGCGCGACCAATCCGCCTTCGGCTCAGGCCCGGCCGGCATGATCTGGAAATAACGGTCGTAGTTGAAGCGTTCATTCACGGCGAGGCCGAACAACGACATGAACACCAGGCCCTTTTGCATGACGATTGGCATCGCCGGCGCAATTTCGTTGGTGCCATAGCTCGAGACAACCAGATCGACATTGTCGATATTGAGCAGCTTCGTGTAGATGCCGGGAACCTTGGACGGTGATGTCGCGTCATCATAATAGATCAGCTCAACCGGACGTCCCAGCAACCCACCTTTGGCATTGACGTCTTTTTGCCAGATTTGCATCGAGATCAGCGCGGCCTTGCCTGCCCCAGCCAGGCCACCGGTCAGAGCCATACTGAACCCAATCTTGATCGGATCTGCCGCTTGTGCCGTCGCCGTCACAAGCATCAAGGCTGCAGCCGCAATTCCGGCTTTCAACCCTGACTTTGAGTGGTTGAACATTCGAGCTTCCTCCCGGACTTGGTAAATTTTTTGTGACGAGCAGCGAGTTTAAAGCATTTGGCTCCTCTGGCAATGGGCCTTGTTGAGGTTGTATTCCGTCGCTACCATTACGCTCCGCCTGTCGTTGAAGAGGAGGGACGTCGTGCTGCCCCGCTGCGGCCGCACGCGCGTGACGCAGGCTGCACGTGCAACTGCGCGTCCGGTGCAGGACAACGCGGAAGGAGAAAGGGCTGATGCTGAAGCGCTTTATCTTGGTTGTGGTGTCGATTGCGTGTTTGTCAGGCGCGGGCCGTGCCGAACCGAACGCCGTCTTCCTCACAGCAAGCACCGCCCCACTCAGCAATCCGCACGACCTTAAACTGTCCCCCGACGGGAGGCATTTGTTTGTCTCCGACGTCGGCAATAACCGTGTCGCCATTCTCGATGCTGACACGCTTGAGCTCAAAGGAGCGTTCGGAGCTGATCATCAATCAGGGACCCACGACGTCGATTTTGATGGTCAAGGGCAGGTCTATGTCGCCGACACGCACAACAATCGTGTCACGATATACAAGATGGACGGATTGAAAGCGCGGCTCGTTGGCGAATTGGACGACAAGATCCGCGGACCGGAAGGTGTCCTCGTCCACCCGAACGGACGCATCTATGTGGCCGGCGCGTGGTCCCACAATGTCGTCGCCTTCGACAACGGCAAGCCGGTCAAGACTCTCACCGGACTATCATCACCGCACGACCTGGAATTGGGACCTGACGG
>JBPCWB010000015.1:0-22135 GCA_051009955.1 Hyphomicrobiaceae bacterium
GCCCTGCGGACGGCGGTCGATACTGCGGTCACAGCTTCGCTCTGACCAACAACACGCTTGGCCAGCTCGTCCTCCATCCGCAACAGCTTCTCGCGCTCGCCTTCCAGCATTTTGTCGACAGGAACGCCGGTCCATCGCGATACGATGTGCGCGACATGGTTGGGCGTGACGGACTCCTCGACCATCGCCTCCCGGCCTTCCGCAGCCTCCAGAGCGGCAACTTGGCGTTCAAGCTCGGGAATAACGCCGTAGGCCAGTTCGCCCGCGCGCGTCAGGTCGCCACGGCGCTGCGCCTGTTCCAACTCAGTGCGCCGACCGTCGAGCTCTTCCTTGATCTTCTGCGCATCGCCGAGTTTGGCCTTTTCGGCCTCCCAACGCTGCGTCAGAGCATTTGACTGCTCTTCGATATTGGCGATGTCAGTTTCGAGGGCTTTCAGGCGATCGCGCGATGCCTCATCGGTCTCTTTTTTCAGCGCTTCCCGCTCGATCTTCAATTGAATCAGACGGCGATCAAGTTCATCGAGCTCTTCAGGCTTCGAATCGACCTGCATGCGCAGGCGCGACGCTGCTTCGTCCACAAGGTCGATAGCCTTGTCTGGCAGGAACCTGTCAGTGATATAGCGGTTCGAAAGCGTCGCGGCGGAGACCAGCGCGGCATCGGCGATCCGCACACCGTGATGCAATTCGTACTTCTCCTTCAGGCCGCGCAGAATCGACACCGTATCCTCGACCGTCGGTTCGTTGATAAAGACGGGCTGAAATCGTCGCGCAAGCGCGGCATCCTTTTCGACATGTTTGCGGTATTCATCAAGCGTCGTCGCGCCAACACAGTGCAACTCGCCACGCGCAAGCGCCGGCTTCAAAAGGTTCGAGGCATCCATTGCACCGTCGGTCTTTCCGGCGCCGACCAACGTGTGCATTTCGTCGATGAACAAGACGATCTGACCGTCTTCCGCTGTGACTTCCTGCAGAACTGCCTTCAAGCGCTCTTCGAATTCACCTCGGTATTTCGCGCCCGCGATGAGCGCTCCCATATCGAGCGACAGCAGGCGTTTGTCCTTCAGGCTTTCCGGCACGTCACCCTTGATAATCCGCAGCGCCAGGCCTTCTGCAATCGCGGTCTTGCCGACACCGGGCTCACCGATCAACACGGGATTATTCTTGGTGCGACGCGACAAAACCTGGACCGCGCGCCGGATTTCCTCATCGCGACCGATCACGGGATCAAGCTTGCCGTCTGCCGCATCTGCTGTCAGATCGCGCGCGTACTTTTTGAGCGCCTCGTAATTCGATTCGGCGGACGGGCTGTCCGCCGTCCGACCCTTGCGGATCTCGTTAATGGCACCGTTCAAGGCCTGCGCGTTGACGCCGGCACGGCTCAGAATTTGACCGACCTCGGTGCTGCCTTCCACCGCAAGCGCCAATAGCAATCGCTCGGTGGTCACGAACGAGTCGCTCGCCTTGTCTGCGAGTTTCTGAGCTTGCTCGAAGACCCGGGCCAATTCCGGTGACAGATAGAGCTGGCCGCTCCCTCCGGTCACCTGGGGCCGCTTCGCAAGCAAGGCTTCGACGTCGCCGAGCGCCTGTTTTGCATTCCCGCCGGCTTGATTGATCAATCCGGCCGCAAGGCCCTCGCTGTCGTCGAGAAGCACCTTAAGCAAGTGCTCCGGCGCGAATTGTTGGTGATTTTCCCGTAATGCCAGGGACTGTGCCGATTGCACAAAACCTTTGGCTCGGTCCGTGTACCGTTCAAAATCCATCGATGTCCTCCACCCGATCAATCCGACCCGTAGCGACGAATCAATCTGTTAGATCAATATGCGGCCCCCGTCTGCGGCAGGCCGCGCAGCTTAGATATGGTGGTTTCATTCGAATTATAAAGGCAGTGTGGACGACTTTTGGCAGCAATTCCGATGTCCACAGAATTACCAGGCCAGTAACGTCATCGACCGACGACGATCACTGAATTACCGGTAGATATATCGCTACCTCCGCACCCATGAGGCTTCACGCTTGCCAAGGGCCTGACGGCCAGACAAAGTTCAGCTTCTTGTGGCTGCAAATGCAGAAAGAGACCAGCATGTCAGATACCGGCTCAGCAACCGTTCAAACCATTTGCCGCTATCCGGTGAAGGGCCTGTCTCCGGAATTCCTCGAAACGGTCGCATGCAAGTCCGGTGAGACATTGCCCTACGACCGCGTCTACGCCATTGAGAACGGTCCCAGTCGATTTGACCCGCAGAATCCAAAACACCTACCGAAAACAAGCTTTCTCATGCTTATGCGCGACGAACGCCTGGCCACACTCGAGACCCGGTTCGACGCCGTATCACAAACACTGACAGTGTTGCGCGGAGGCAAGCAGGTCGCTACGGGCCGACTGGACGAACCAACCGGGCGCCGCATCATCGAGCAGTTCTATTCCGCCTACATGAATTTTAGTTTGCGTGGTGCGCCTAAGCTGGTCTCGGCAGTCGGGCACAGTTTCTCCGACATGCCTGCCAAATGTGTCCACATCATCAACTTGGAAACGATCCGGGATCTGGAGCGCTCGACGGGCAAATCAATCGACCCATTGCGCTTTCGCGCCAACATTTACGTCGACGGGATGGAGCCCTGGTCCGAGTTTGGTTGGATCGACCGATCTCTATCGATTGGTGACGCCGGGTTCACCGTATTCGCGCGCACCAAACGCTGCGATGCCACGAACGTCAACCCGCGCAAGGGCGTGCGCGACATGAACCTGCCGACCTTAATTCAACGGAATTGGGGCCACAGTGACTTTGGCATTTATGCCAAGGTGAGTAGCGACGGCCAGATTCGAACCGGCGACTCGATCACCGTCGAAGCATAACCGTCTGTGGCGTTAAGTGATCAGCCACCTGCCGCTTCGTCCGACGGAGCAGGCGTGCCGTCATCTCCGGTCGCCGCATCGGAATCTGACGCTTCCTGAGACCGTCGAGGTCGACGCACGGAACGCTTCAGAAAGTCCGGCTGCTCGTCGCCGTCACCAAATGACTCCCGACGTCGCGACGGTTTACCATCACTTGCCGAGGAAGCCGCGCCACCGTCGTCTTCCACGGCGGCCGTCGTTTCCGTAGCTTGACCATTGGCCGGTTCCGAGCGACGCCGCCGTGAGCCACCGCGCGAACCATTCATGCGCCTTTGCGGTCTCTCTGTGGCGGTCTCAGAGGGCGCCTCGTCACTCGCAGCGCCAGAAACGCTCGGCTGCGGCTCTTGGCCCGGCGGCATCTCTTCCGTCTCTGCAAATTGCTGATCATCTCCGTCGCCGCTTTCGGCCTGCTGGCGATGTCGGCCATTGCCGTTCATGCCTTCCTGCGCAACCTGCTGTTCGCGGAACGTCATGATAATCCGATTGTAGTGTTCGGCGTGTTGTAGATGGTTCTCCGCAAGAACCGGATCGCCAGACGCCAACGCGTCGCGTGCCATGGAAATGTATTTTTCCGCAATATGCGATGGCGTGCCACGGATTTTTACATCCGGTCCGTTGGACTCGAAACTGCGTGTTAGGGGGTTTTGGCTCTTACGGTTGCGTCCGCGGCCTCTACGGTTCTGCTGTCCTTGCCTCATCGGCTCCGTTCTCAATTGTTGTAGTACTCATTTGCTCATGCGCCGAAAAGCCGGTGCTGGCTCACTTGGCGAACCTCAGCGTCGCCGCGTGTTTTCAGAAGATCGGCAATCAATCCATTTTGCCCGTTTCGCATTCCTGCCGGCGTGGCTACTCCGACGCCGCTGCAGAAGGGAGCACGTCACAAGTTATCAACACGCCTACGGAAACACCGTCGCACACATTCTCGCGGTTACTGTCCTCAGGTATTCGATAATGTGATGCAGTTAAACTGCACATTCCGCGGCGGCGTCTACGCGCGCCGAACTGTCGATGTGCATCATTTGCCTGAACTCACCTTAGCGACATATGGCGATGATTCCAATACTTTTTGATGACAGAGTTATGCACGTGTCTCGAAAGTCACACACCGCCCAACACCGGTGAGATCGCGCCACACTTTCGGTTGTGATAGATGCCTCGAGCCGATGATCTCGGAAAAAACATGACTAACACGGTGGTCGTCATTGTCGGCCGTCTCAAGAATTACCATCCCATCAGGAACAAAGTCTAGGAGCTGCTCCGCGAGCCGGCGATACATCGCCAACCCATCGTTGCCGCCGGCCAATGCCAGCCTCGGATCGTTGTGAAGAACTTCGGGTTGCAACTGATCGAGTTCCGGTTCCGCAACGTACGGTGGATTGGAGATAAGGATGTCAAACGGTCCTACCAATGCCGCCATCACGTCGCAGCATACCCACGCGCAGCGTTGCTCGACTTCCAAGGCATTGGCGTTCGCCATTGCTGTCGTCAAGGCTCCCAACGAGAGGTCGGTACCAATGGCGTTTGCATTGGGCAACTCCGCCAGGAGTGTTACTGCCAAACACCCGGTCCCGGCCCCGACATCGACAATTCGCCAGGGATGATCGCGCCCCTGGCGCTTGTCGATCAATGCCAGCGTTGCATCGATCAATGCCTCGCTATCGGCGCGCGGTTCAAGCGTATCCGCAGACAGTAAGAAGCGGCGACCGTAGAAGTCCTGCCAACCACGCAGCCTGGCAAGGGTCTCACGGTGGCTACGCCGTCGCGCCCACGCGTCAACCTGCGACAGCTGGGCTGAACTCAACCGGGCGTCAGGCTCGGCAATTATCGTGGTCGAGCGCAACCCCGCGGCTTCCGCAACCAAACGACGGGCCTCGGCAGCCGGGTCGTCGATGGCCGCCGCTGCGAGTTCCAATCGCACCGACTGGATCACGTCCCGAAGATTTGTCGGCCTAGTCATTCTGATCCATGGCAGCTAGCTGCGCGGCCTGTTGATTCGTAGTCAATGCATCGATGACTTCATCGAGCACAGCACCTTCCATGAACTGATCAAGCTTGTGCAGCGTCAGATTGATACGGTGATCGGTGACCCGGCCCTGCGGGAAGTTGTAGGTCCGGATGCGTTGCGAGCGGTCACCGGAACCAACCTGATCCCGGCGTTGCTCTGCGCGTTCCGTCGCAGCCTTCTCACGCTCCATCTCGTAGATCCGCGAACGCAGCACCTGCATCGCCGTCCGCCGGTTCTGATGCTGTGACTTCTCCGCTGCGACAACAATGATACCGGTTGGGATATGCGTGATCCGCACGGCCGAGTCGGTGGTATTGACATGCTGCCCACCGGCCCCCGACGCCCGCATCGTGTCGATCCTCAGATCTTCTTGACGAATGTCGAGATCAACATCCTCGGCTTCCGGCAAGACCGCGACCGTCGCCGCCGACGTATGGATACGGCCGCTGGCTTCCGTCGTCGGGACACGCTGCACGCGGTGCACCCCGGATTCAAACTTCAAACGGGCAAACACGCCTTCGCCAGTAATTGATGCCGTGATTTCCCTGTAGCCGCCCAGGTCATTTTCGGAGACGTCGATGGTCTCCACCTTCCATTTCTTCAGCTCAGCATAGCGCGTATACATGCGGAAGAGATCGGCAGCGAATAGAGCCGCCTCATCGCCCCCGGTCCCGGCCCTGACTTCGATGATCACGCTCTTGTCGTCAGCCTCATCCTTGGGCAACAATTGAACTTTCAATTTTTGCTCAAGATCGCCAACGCGCGGCTCGAGTTCGCCCAATTCCTCCCGCGCCAACGCGATCATGTCGGCATCGTTCGAGGCATCGCCCATCATCGCTCTCAGGTCGGCCAGCTCCTGTTCCGCGGTCTGCAACTCGCGAATTGTCGCCACAACCGGATCGAGCTGTGCGAACTCCTTCGAGAGACGAGCAAACGCTTTTGGATCGGCGTTAGCGTTCATCTCCTCCTGGACCATTGTCCAGCGCTCGACGAGCCCGGCGAGTTTTTCTTCTGGGAGTGACGTCATGTGGTCAAGCGCTAGCGCTCCTATTCGTCAAATCTCTACGCTGTCGCTCTCGGCGAACCTCTGCAAATCCGATCGCAAATCACCAATGCGATCAGATGCCATGCGCTGCTGTAAGAACTCGGCGACGCGGCGGGAATCCAGAGACAAAATCATCCGTTTGACCGGTCCGATCGCAGCCGGTGCAATCGACAAGGATTTGTAGCCCAGACCAACCAGCGCCATGGCCTGCAAGGGCTGTGCCGCCAGTTCGCCGCAAATCGTTACCGGTATCCCATTACGATCTCCGGCCGACTGCACCATGGCGAGGGCTCGCAGCGCCGCCACCGATAAGGGATCGTAGCGTCCGGAGACCAGGGGATTTGAGCGATCAACCGCATATAGGAACTGCAGCAAATCGTTACTACCGACCGAGACAAAATCAACCCGCTGCATCAGAGCATCGAGTTCGAGAAGAATGCTGGGCACTTCGATCATGGCGCCGAGCATGACCGCAGTCGGCAATGGATCACCGCGCGCCTCAGCGCGCTGCTTTTCGGACTCGACCAATTGCCGTGCCTGATCGATTTCAGTGGCCGTGCTCACCATCGGCACCATCAATCGCAGTTCCCGTCCCGCAGACGCCCTCAACAAGGCGCGCACCTGCAAACGGAACAGGGCAGGTCGGTCCAACGCGAGACGTACGGCGCGCCAGCCCATAGCTGGATTGTCTTCCTTCGGTTGTCGCAAGTACGGCAATGCCTTGTCGCCGCCAATATCGAGCGCGCGGAAGACAACCGGTTTGGTTTTGGCCGCATCCAGGATCTGCTTATAGGTCTCCGTCTGGCGTTCAAATCGCGGAAACGTCGACAGGATCATGAATTGCAGTTCGGTGCGGAACAAACCAATGCCGTCGGCGCCTGAATCGTCAAGATGCGCCATATCTGCCATCAGCCCTGCATTCATGAGAAGGCTGATCGCGACACCGTCTTTCGTTTTGGCTGGCTTGTCGCGCAGCGCCTGAAAATGCTGCTGTCGCCGGGCACGGAAGCGCACTTTGTCATTGTAAGCGGAGATGACCTCGGCCGTCGGTCTGACATAAACTTGTCCGATCTCGCCATC
This sequence comes from Hyphomicrobiaceae bacterium, assembly GCA_051009955.1. Lineage (GTDB taxonomy): Bacteria > Pseudomonadota > Alphaproteobacteria > Rhizobiales > Hyphomicrobiaceae > Tectiglobus. The sequence goes on from JBPCWB010000015.1 coordinate 7,024, forward strand.
GACAATGATCTCGTCGCCCGTGGCAAGACGCTCCATCAGTCTGGAGGCTTCCCCGACCGCGGCAATCCCAAGAGCCCGCGCAACGATCGCGACGTGACTTTGTGGTCCCGCCTCTTCGACGACGAGACCGCGCAATCGCTTGGCGTCATAGTCGAGCAATTCCGCTGGCCCCATGTGTCGGGCGACCAGAATTGTGTCCTCAGGCAAGTCCAGATTTTCCAGCACTGCGGTCGTCCGGCCTGCAAGTATCCGCTTGAGGCGATCGGAAAGATCGTCCAGATCGCGCAATCGTTCACGCCAGAATGGATCGTTCTGACGCAACATGCGCGACCGAGTTCCGTTTTGAACGCGCTCGACGGCCGCTTCGGCAGTCAAGCCTTCGTGCACGGCGTCCAGCATGCGCCGCAGCCATCCACGATCATTGGCAAACAGGCGATAGGTTTCGAGAACTTCCCGGTGCGCGCCGGCATGCGATACCGTCTCGTGAGACAGCATCTCGTCAATGCTCGCGCGCAAATCGCGAACGGCACGCTCGAGTCGCTTGACCTCGGTCTCCGGGTCTTCCGACAACAGGTTGGTGACGACAACACGCGGTTCGTGCAGGACCACATGACCGAGCGCGATGCCGTCCGATATCGCCGAACCGTTGACGGCGGCCGAGAGCGAACGATTGATCTCGTCGTCGACCATCGCCCGGGCGACATCGCCCGAAACGAGATACTCTGCGACGACCATGGCGGTCGTCTGCAGAACTTCGACGTCTTCATCAGAGTATTCCCGCGGCGTACGATTCTGAATGACAATCACGCCAAGCACGATCCCGCCGCGCAGGATCGGGACCGCCAGCAGCGAATGATACGATTCTTCACCCGTTTCTGGCCGGAAGGAAAAGGCCGGGTGCTCCGGTGCATTCGGCTCGTTGACCGGCGCAGCTGTCTCAGCCGCCCGCCCGACCAGACCTTCCCCGCGATTGAGTCGGGTCTCGTGGACCGCGCCGGGATTTAGACCCTCAGTCGCAAACAATTCGAGCGTGCCATCCTGCCGCTTGAAATAAATCGAGCAGACCTCTGCCACCATCAGCCCGGATATCTGGCGAACGATCTTGTCAAGGCGTTCCTGGCCATCACTGACACCGGCCATGATCTCGCGAAGTCGACGCGTGATGATGCGCAGAGCAGGCTCGCTCTGCATCATCATTTTGTCGTCGCTTCTCCGGGTCGCCATCTACTTTCGCCTAGTTCAAATCAGCTGATGTGCATCGCTGGTGTTGAAACGGTTAGCGCACCAGCCAGGTGCTCTAAATCGACGCGTGTGAGAACACAGCCTTTGACTTTACGCAGCGGTTCAAACCGTGACCGTTGCTAATCGCCGTCAAGCCCGTAAATAGAATGCAAAGTACGCACAGCAAGTTCAGCGTAGTCTGCGTCGATCAAAACACTAACTTTGATCTCGGATGTCGTGATCGCGAGAATATTAATATTCTTTTGGGCCAAGGCCTCAAACATTTGCGCCGCCACGCCAGCGTGCGAGCGCATACCAATACCGATGACCGAGACCTTCACGACATCCGCCGAACTCGTGATGTCAGCATAACCAATATCGTCTTTGGCTGCCTCGAGAACCTGGCGCGTTCGCTCGAGCTCACTCGACGAAACTGTAAATGTCATATCGGTATGCTTACCGTCTGAAGACAGGTTCTGAACGATCATGTCAACGTTTATGTTGGCCTGCGCCAAGGGCCCAAAGACCTGGGCCGCCACGCCGGGCTTGTCCGCCACTTCCCGGATCGTCACCTTGGCTTCATCCTTTGCGTAGGCGATTCCGCTGACAACCTGACTCTCCACGATTTCATCCTCGTCGCAAACGATTGTACCGATTTCGCCCCAATTACCGCCATCTCTGACCGGCTGAATCTCCGAGGGATCCGCGAAACTCGAAAGAACTCGGGTGCGCATACCGTGCACCATGGCAAGCTCAACCGACCTGGTTTGCAGCACCTTCGAACCGAGCGATGCCATTTCTAGCATTTCTTCATAGGAAATGCGGGAAAGCCGTTGCGCCTGCGGCACAATCCGCGGATCACTCGTGTAGACGCCGTCAACGTCCGTGTAGATGTCGCAAACATCGGCCTCAAGTGCGATCGCCAATGCGACGGCGCTTGTGTCCGATCCGCCGCGACCCAGTGTGGCGATACGCTGCCGTTCGGGTTCGATACCTTGGAACCCCGTCACGACAGCTACTTCACTTCCGGCCAGTCGCCCGCGCATGTTGCGGGCATCAATGGCTTGAATTCGGGCGGCACCATGCGCCGTATCCGTCGAAATCGGGATCTGCCAGCCCTGCCACGATCGAGCTTGAACACCCCTTGACTGCAGAACAATGGCCAGAAGTCCAGCTGTCACCTGTTCGCCAGAAGCAACAACCGCGTCGTATTCCCGCGCATCATGCAGCGGCGACGCCTCTTTGACCCATTCAACCAACTGGTTGGTTGTCCCAGCCATGGCGGACACGACGACAGCCACCTCGTTGCCAGCCGCGACCTCACGCGAAACATGGTCCGCAACATTCTTGATGCGCTCAAGATTGGCGACGGACGTGCCTCCGAATTTCATGACAACGCGTGCCATTCGTGTACCCCCAGACCCAGAGTGATCCGCCCTCGGACCAACTCTGCGCGATCCCTGTAGGAGTGATTGTTGCTACCGATGAGACGTCAGCGACGCCCACTCTCGATCGAGGTCAGCTGACGATGATTTGCGATCAAGATATACCGGCAACAACGGAGCTGTTAAAACGCCTCCAAAGAGCCGATGGCAAGAACGCGGCGTAGTCATATCGAGTCCGCGAAGACATCGCAACTTGAACTCTCGCTCCGCGATCCCGTGTAGCATTCAACGGATGAAACCGAATTGAGGCAATGCCGGTCATGAGCCCCGAATCGACCACCACGACGACCAACATCGACGCCGACGAAATCGCCCAATTCTCCCGTCAAGCGAAATCCTGGTGGGATCCTGATGGCCCGTTCCGGCCATTGCATCAGATCGGCCCAACGCGGCTGCAATATATTCGTGATGTGGCAGTGCAGCATTTTGCGATCGCCGACGCTGGCCTGAGGCCGTTGCGGGGATTGCGCTGTCTCGACGTTGGCTGCGGCGGCGGCTTGATCAGCGAACCACTGGCGCGGATGGGCGGAGCCGTCACCGGAATTGACCCTGCAGCAGAAAATATCGACACGGCGATACAGCATGCCCGCGTATCGGACCTGACGATTGACTACCGGGCGGTCACCGCCGAAGAGCTGGTTCGATCCAGCGAGGCATACGACCTCGTGGTCTGCCTGGAAGTCATCGAGCACGTTCCGGAGCCGGCCGATTTCGTCGCGACGCTCGCCCGACTGCTAACGCCCAACGGGCTTCTCGTGATGTCGACCATCAACCGCACACCGCAGTCCTATGCATTTGCAATTATCGGCGCGGAATACATCCTGCGCTGGCTCCCCGTTGGAACGCATCAATGGGACAAATTCGTTCGTCCAGCCGAACTGAAGCGCTTCATGGCGGCGGCCGGCCTGGAGAACTTCGCTGCGCGTGGTCTTGTTTACAATCCGCTCAAAGACCAGTGGTCGTTATCCGATGACACCGGTGTCAACTATCTGGCCACCGGCGCACAGGAAGCACTGCCATAAGACGTCACTATTTTACTCGCGATTGCGACACGTTGAGAAGCAGCGGGGTCGCTTCCCGCACCATGCGCTTGACATCGAAATCGGGAACGACAGCGTCGTAGTCCTCGTCAATCGTCAATGACGCGGCGCCATGCACAAATGTCCACAACCGCACGGCAATGTCCGTGGCATCCCCATTGATTTTGTTGCGATCGCAAAAAATCGCCACTTGCTCGATCACGTTGCCGAAGCAATCACGGCCCTCGGCCAAAACGCAATCCGCCTTCTTGATCGTCGGATGTTGCCCGAACATCAAACGGAACAGTGCCTGTTGCTGCACTGCAAAATCGATATAGGCCTCGCCCATCGCTGTAATACCCGCAAGAGTGCCCTCCCCGTGCAGGACGACAGCCTCCATCGATCGATCCGACATCACGTCGAAGGCCCGCATGACGACTTGTTCAAGGATTTCGTCGCGGTCACGAAAGTGCTTGTAGGGCGCCGCCGTCGAAACGCCTGCTAGGCGACACGCATCGGCCAGCGAAAAGTGCTCGGCCCCGCGCTCCGCCACGATCTGAAACGCGGCGGAGATCAGCGACTCTCGCAGGTCACCGTGATGGTATTTCGTTTTCGCCCGCACGTTATCTACGGGCGGAACTCGCTCTTCGGCCATGTGACTCACTCTATCACCGATTTGTTAAAGTTAGGCGCGCTAACTTTTTCTTGCAATGTTAGTTCATCTAACATATGTGAATGGCTCTAACATTGACTGGGTTGACCATCGAGGGTTGAGATCGTGAGCCAGACATCGAGTACAGCTGAACAGACGCCCGCCAAGCGCCGAACCTGGATCGGCCACATCAGCAACGCCATCGGAGTCACAGTAGCGGCCGGCCTTTGCGTCAGTGCGGTTGCCGCAGGCACAGCGACGCTACATTCCCGGGCGGAGAACCGTGTCGCACCCGCGGCCAATCCGCCGGTGACTGTGTCGACGCAGCCGGTTTCTTGGTCGGACCATTTCATGGTCGAGCGTGGCTACGTCGGCCGCCTGGAACCATCGCGCCAAACAGCCCTGGCTTTCGAGCGCCCCGGCGTCGTGGTCAAAATCGAATTCGACGAGGGCGACGCTGTGAAGCGGGGGGCCGTCGTGGCCAAGCTGGACACCGCCAAGCTCGCAGCCAATCGTCGCGAACTGGTCGCCCGCCGTGACGAACTGATCGCACGACGTGACCTCGCCAAGCTGACGATGAATCGGCAGGGTAAGCTTGAGACACAGGGTTGGAGTTCAAGACAGCGCTACGACGAAGCGCGCTTCGGCGTCGCCGAACTGACTGCCGGAATAGCTCGGGTCGACGCCGCGATTGACGCACTCGACGTCGATCTTCGCAAGTCGACGATTCGTGCACCGTTCCCCGGACGCGTGGCAGCCCGATCTGTCGATGAGGGTGCCGTTGTCTCTGCGGGCACACAGGTATTGACGATATTGGAGGCCAAAGAGATCCGGGCTCGGATCGGTATCGCGCCGAGTGCCGCTAGCGAGCTGGTGATCGGCCAAGGCTACGCCATCACTGCCAATGGTCGCTCCTATCCAGCAAAACTCAAAGCGCTGCGGGCCGATCTTGAAGCCGGTTCCCGCACGGTGACGGGTCTGTTCTCGATCACCTCAGATCCGAAACTACCGTTCGGAGAGGTCGTCGTTTTGAACCTGTCGCGGAGGGTCGAGGAGCGTGGCATCTGGCTCCCTCTGACGGCATTGTCGGAAGGGCGAAAGGGAATGTGGACCGTTCTCTTGGCCAGCGAGCAATCCGGAAAGCCGATCGTAGAAAGAGAAACCGTTGAAGTTCTGCACGTAGCCGGCAAGCAGGCCTACGTTCGCGGCGCCCTGATGGACGGCGACCGGGTCATTACAACGGGCACCAATCGCGTAACACCCGGCCAGAATGTTGTACTGGCCAAGCTCGACTAGTCCAGGCTCCTTGTCTGCGACGCTCTCTTCAAGGGATTTCCGGTCATGAGCACTTTGCTTTTCCGCAACAAGCGGTTGTTTGCTCTCACCATTTTGATGATCATCTCAGCCGGCGTATCAGGGTTGATGACAATTGGCCGGCAGGAGGATCCAACGATCACCAACCTGTTCGCAACGATTGTCACGCCCTACCCCGGCGCCGGGCCGGCCAGGGTCGAGGCGCTCGTTACGGAAAAGATCGAAGAAGAACTTCGCCAGATTGATGAGATTGACGAATTCAGGTCGTCATCGCGCAGCGGCATCTCTGTCGTCCAAGTGGAACTCTCTCAATTCATTTCCGACGCCGAGATAGATCAAGCCTGGTCGAAAATTCGCGACGCTCTATCCGACGCGGCAGCCGGTTTCCCGCCCGGCGTACCTGAGCCGACTTTTGATGATGATCGGACTGGAGCATTCACAGCCATCAGTGCGATTACGGCATCGAAAAACCGATCAGTTAGCGATGCCGTGAAGCGCCGTTACGCGGAGCTGTTGCAGGACCGGTTGCGTGCACTGTCGGGAACCAAATTCGTACGGCTCTACGGCGCAAAGAACGAAGAAATTCTGGTCAAAATTGACCATCGCAGACTCGCATCGCTCGGACTAACGGTGGACCAGGTCTCGACTGCAATCACCCGGGCAGACAGCAAAGTTAGCGCCGGCCAGGTTCGCGGCCAGACCTCAGAATTCCTGATCGAGGTCAGCGGCGAAATCACGTCATTGGAGCGCGTTGCCCGTATTCCGGTTTTGGACGAAGCCCGCGACGGCCGCATCGTCCGCATTGCCGACGTTGCCTCGGTTTCCCGAGCAGTCCGCCAACCAGCTTCAAGCATCGCCTATGCCGACGGCAAGCCGGCCGTCCTGATCGCCGCGCGCATGCAGGATGATCTGCAGGTCGACGCTTGGATGGCCAAAATTACAGCCGTCTACGACGGTTTTCGCCGAGATCTGCCGGCCAGCCTGCAGCTCGAAGTGCTTTTCGACCAAAGCCAGTACACGGCCGAGCGTCTTACCGTCGTTCTGCAGAACCTTGCCATCGGAGTCAGTCTTGTTGTCGGTGTCCTGTTTCTCACGTTGGGCTGGCGCGCGGCGCTGATCGTTGCGGTCATTCTGCCATTGGCATCGCTGATCTCGATCTCGGGCCTCCGCGGTTTTGGAATCCCCATTCACCAGATGTCCGTAACCGGTTTGATTGTCGCACTTGGCCTGCTCGTCGATGCCGGCATCGTCATGACGGACAACATCCAACGTCGCCTCGTGGCGGGCAGTTCCCGGCTTGAAGCAGTCCGCGGCGCCGTCCACCGTCTCGCGGTTCCGCTGCTTGCATCGACGCTGACAACCGCCCTGGCCTTCATGCCTATGGCCTTGCTGCCCGGTCCCGCCGGAGATTTTGTCGGCGCCATTGCCATTGCAGTGATTATCATGCTCACCGCATCGCTGGTTCTGGCGCTCACGATCACTCCTGCATTGTCCGGCTGGCTGCTCCGCGCTTCGGATCGCCGCGTGTCCGGACAGAATAAGCACGGTGGTCTGTTCGGCTGGTCAATTGGCTGGTCCCTTGCACACCCGCGCCTGGCGATCATGGCCGCTTTGATCCTCCCGGCGATCGGGTTCGGCGCGTTCCCGACGCTCAAGGCGCAGTTTTTCCCCGGTGTCGATCGAAATCAGTTCTACGTCCAGGTCAAACTACCGGACGGTGCGGCCATTCAACAGACTGAACAAGTCGCAATGAAAGTGGATCGCCTCCTGCGGCAATCGCAGGAAGTCCGAAAAGTCGACTGGGTCGTCGGCGAGAGCGCCCCGGCTTTCTACTATAATATGATTGCGGACCGGGATAACCAGCCGAGCTTTGCCGAAGCCTTGGTGACGACGGCCTCGCCCAAGGCCACCGAAGCGGTTCTCGGCCGTATGCAACGCACGCTCGACGCAAAAATCCCGGAAGCTCAGATCATTGTACGCGGCCTCGTGCAGGGTCCACCGGTTAACGCGCCCGTGGAAATCCGCGTCGTCGGACCGGAACTGTCCGTATTGCGCACAATCGGCGAGAAATTGCGCCGCATCATGATATCTGTTCCCGACATCATCCTTGCAAGAACCGAATTGGCCAGTGGCGCGCCGAAAGTCGTCTTGGACTTGGATGAAGAAAAAGTCCGGCTGGCGGGCCTCCAGCTCAATGATGTGGCGCGCCAGCTCGAAGCAACGCTCGAGGGTGCGACCGGTGGTTCGCTGTTGGAGGGCAGCGAAGAATTGCCGGTTCGTGTCCGCGTCGGCGCAAACGCACGCGCAGACGTCACATCGGTCCGCAACATCGACGTCATCGCGCCGGGGTCTGCCGCACGGCCGGCTGCTGGGTATCCGGGGATCCCGATCACCTCTCTCGGGACGCTCAACGTCAAACCGGCCGAGACGTCGATTTACCGCCGCAATGGAGAACGAATCAACACGATCCAGGGATTCGTGCATCGCAACGTGCTGCCCGAAGAGGCGCTCAAGATGCTTCAGGCCCGAATCGCGGAAGCCAACATCAAGCTTCCACCAGGGTATCGCTTCGAACTCGGCGGCGATTCAGACGCACGCGACGATGTGCTCCGAAACCTCATCTCGACTCTGGGGATCATTCTCGGCCTGAGCGTCGCGACGATCGTGATCACATTCGGCTCGTATCGCCTGTCGATCATTGCCGCCGCAGTTGCCGTTCTATCCATGGGCCTCAGCTTGCTAGCTCTCGCAATCTTCGGCTATCCGTTCGGAATCCAGGCCGTCATCGGTGTCATCGGGTCCATCGGCGTGTCGATCAACGCCGCCATCATCATCATGACGGCATTGCAGGAAGACCCGATTGCGTTGGGTGGCGATATTGGCCGCATTCGCGATCTCGTCGTCGCGCAGAGCCGCCATATCGTTTCGACAACGCTCACGACATTCGGTGGCTTCTTGCCGTTGATCCTGGGAGGTGGCGGGTTCTGGCCGCCATTCGCCATGTCGATCGCCGGCGGTGTACTGCTATCAACCGTGATTTCGTTCTACTTCACGCCGCCTGCGTTCGCCCTGCTCGCCCGCAAGGGTCGCCTGCTCAACACGGCGAGTGGGCCGGCAATGCCTGCGGCCGCTCAGTCTGCATGACAGGTTATGATGCGGGCATGATTACAGCGCGCCGTCGAGTTTCTCGACAACTTCGGCAGGCAACCAGCTTTGCCACAAACGGCGACGGGTCTGCATGAAGTACTTGGCCATTGCCGCACCATCGGCCCGGTTCTTTTCACCCCACGCCAGAACGGCATTCATGTCTTTGTTCGGGATTGACACCTGGGCAACAACCGAAAACACGTCGGGATGGGATTCCTGGAATTTGACGGTTGTCGTCGAAATCACCTCGGAGGGTGGATAGCTGCCCGCATGCGGGGATGCACAGTCCGCCTTCTGATTGCATTCGTGACCAGCCTTCTCCGCCGGATTGAGTTTGATCTGGACCATCGGGTAGCGCCCCAGAATAGCCGTGGGCGCCCAATAATAACCGACCCACGGCTTTTTATCGGCGTAGGCTTGTGCAATCGCCTGCTTCAACCCCTCACCGGTCGCCGGGGCGACACTGACAAACGTATCGCCCATGCCATAGGCCTTGAAGAGATTGGCGTTGATGATCTGGCAGGCCCAACCAGACGGGCAACTGAAGAAGCGGCCCTTCTCTGGGTTATCCGATCCTACGAACAGCTTCCAGTTCTTCTTGAGGCCCTCAATGCTGTCCAAACCGGGATAGCGGCTCAGCATGTAGGAGGGAATCCACCAACCTTCGAGACCGCCATCATGAAGTGCATCCGAGGCCTTGACGATCTGCTTCTTTGCGACCCCGTCCTCGTAGATCTCGCGTACCGAATTAACCCAGATTTCGGATAAAATATCCGGCTTGCCCGTCTCGATCTGCGTCTTAATGGCCGGCACGGTTGTCGTGGAAACCAGCTCAACAGAACAGCCGAAGCCGATTTCCAGTATCCGTTTGGTGACATTTGCGATGACGCGCGACGAATCCCAATTCATCTCGCCGATCGAGACCGTTCCACAATTTGCATGTGCCGGAGTAGAGAAGATCAGTAGGACGCCTGCAAGGATCCCAAGAAATGGTCGCATAACGCAGCTCCAGGACGCTCCCCACGATCAAGCAATAAATGCGGGAAGTGTCAATGTGAGAACACGTAGCGACCGCCGACATCGCTTCAAATTGCAGGGCGTCGGCCGTGAGCGGCGTACAGCAGTCAAAGAGCCCTGCCTCTTCGGCCAATCGGACCGGCAATACAGAGATCAATCGTCGTCTGTCGTTAATTCTGTGTCGGCGAATTGACGGCCGGCGCCGTCACTGGCTTCTCCTTTGCCTCAGCTCCCGGGAGCTTGACCTCGTCCTCAAATATTTCAGCGTATGTCTTGAAGATCTGGCGCGAGCGCCAATCAGCAATCTTGAACTGCCAGCCGGCCAGGTTGTCTTTCAGCTGTTTCGCGCGCTTGGCATCCTTGCCGTCTTCCAGAACTTTTACCGACACCCAGCGGTCGTCTTCACCGATCTTGAGGACCGTGAGCTGCAGCTTCATATTATCTTTCGTCTCAAGCACGACAGGTATCGCTGACGAGTCCTTGCCGCCTTTCACGGCGCCGGCCGCATTGACATCGGTCAACTCCAGTGTCTTTACGCCACGCACCATCACTGACGCATCAACCCCGGACTTGGGCTGTTTGCCTTCCGGGATGGCGGCGAACTTGAAGTCGCCGTCCTTCTTGTCATCCGGGATGAGTTTCACGTCACCACCATCAGGTGTCGTCAGCGTCAACGAGGAAACTGACGTCGTATCGAAGCGGAAGAAAACCGGATCGACCCAGTCGGCGACAGCGAAGCTTGCCTTGAGTTCGACATTGCTGAGCCAGGTCTGATTGATGCCCGGGCGGCGAACGTAGCTCCCCGATTTTCCGGCGCCAAATGCGCTCTCCCGACTCTTTCCGATCACGAGCTCGGCGATCTCATTGCCCTTGTTGTCGGTGAGTTTCACCAGAGCCGACTTGGCATCATCTTTCTTTGCATCACCAAGCTCAAGCAGGCCGTACCGCTCGGGGTCACGGGTCTTGGCCTCGACGAGTTCGGCGGTTGCGATCCGCACCAAAAGCTCGCGGACCTTTTTGGCGTTCACAGGATACCCGCCACGCTCGACAAAGGTCCACTGGTCGCCATTCTTTTTGAATGTGAAAACCTGCTTGCCCTGTTGCAGCGCCACTTCGCTGACGCGATTGACGTCATCTCCGAAGCCGGGAAACAACTTCTCACCGGTTACCGATTCGGCCGTCCATGTATCATAGGCGCTGTGGACCAGTCCGGCTGTCACAAGCGATATGACGGCCGCAACAGCCAGCATATTGAAGTGCTTCACTTCCATTGATGGTCTCCCAATTCACTTGCGCGCTGCGATTTTGCGGCGACGGAAGGCCGCCACGGCAATGCCGCCGAACCCAAACAGCAGCGGAACGCCCGCGATATTGATGAACTTCAAAAATCCCTCGAGCTGATCGATATCAGCACGCATGGCATGCTTGACATCGCGAAGCTCCTTGCGCGTCGCAACCATTTCACCACGAAACTTGTCGATCTCGGCCTTATCATCGTCGCTGAGAATGATGCCGCCATCTTCCGACCGCTTCTCAACCTTCGACAGCTTGTCCTGGAGGCCGCTCAGTCGGGAAACCAGGGTTTGCTCCTTTTGCCGGAACCGGTGCTCAGCATCACGCCGAATATCGTCGACAAGGTCAAACGGGCGATCGTCAACACCGCGGCCACGCAGGCCAGAGAGCGCCTCTCCGCCTGACAGATTCTCCAACGCGTTCACGACGAAGATGGCATTGTGCGCGATCGGCAGAGAGATCCGCTGCCCGAGCATCTCACGCACCTGCACCCAAAACTCGTCATACAGAATGTCAGAGTCGGCGATCACGATCGCATTAAGTTTTCCGGACTTGGTTTGATCGGCGTCAGCCTTTTTCGTGTCGGCCTTGGTTGTGTCAGTCTGTGCTGCATCGGCCTTGGCGGTATTGGCCTGGCCATCCTTGCCTTTGCCCGGATCCGCTTTCGGCTGCGGCCGGCCGTCGGGATATGCGGTCGTGATCGGCCCCTGCACGCGCGCCGCCAGCACGAGAGGTTTCGAGCCCGGCTTGTAGTCGCGCAGCAAACCAACCGGATCCGGTTGATATCCCAACAGCTTCGACGAAGCGACTTCCATTGCATTCTTGGTCGTCCGGAGCAGCGGCTGCAGCTTGGTGGTGGCCTTCTCCTCCTGAGTTATAAAACCGGAAGAGGCCAAATTGATCACCTTCGCACCGTCCGCCACGACGTCATCGTTGTTGATCAGTGGGCCTTTAACGGACAGCCAGGAGATAAACTCGGTCACCACCGGACGATTTCCACCGGTCTGGACACGTCGCGCGATGGCCAGATCACCGGCCGTCTTCTCCGGATCGATCTTGACGCCCCAGGCTTTGAGCAGCTTGGCAAGCTCCTTGTTCAACGTGCCGCCGCCGGCAGCGCGGTTCATCATCCGGCCGATATCGGCCACAGGATCGACAAACGCGAGGATGCGTCCCCCCTTGAGGGCAAACTGATCGACAGCATAGGCCGCCTCCGCCGTCAGATCCGACGGCTGCACCAACATCAAGACATCCACCTCTTTGGGGATTTCCTCGACGTTCTGGTCGACCGTCGTGACCTCGAAAAAGTCCTCGATCTGACTGACGACGACCCACTTTGGCATTTGCTGCTGCGGCGGCCGTCCCATCATCGCCATGGGGTTCGGCTTACTCCCCATAATCGGGATACCGGTCATGATGCCGACAACAAGCTTCTTGGGCGCAGCAAGTTTGTGCACCAGCTTCGTCATGTCGTATTCGAGATAACGTTCGCGATCCGGCGAAAAGAATTGGACCACCTCTTCCTGGTCCGTACTGTTCGTCGCGACCAGCCCAAAGAAGCCTTGATCACCCTCTGAATTTAATTGCACGCCACGCAAGCCGGCGGCGACGGCCCTGTCCTCGGCATCTGAGAACGGCGCCGGCTCGATGTACGACACTCGCAGCTTGTTACCGGACATGCCGGCATACTGATCAAACAAGGCGCGCACACGTTCGAAATAACGCTTATAGAGCGGCGCCGCATCGCCGAGCTTCGCCGTGAAATAGATCCGCACATCAATCGGTTCGGAAATGTTCGACAAGACCCGACTGGTGCTGTCCGACAGGGAGTAGAGGCCGGATTCAGTCAAATCAGCGTTCGCCGTGCGGAACAGATTGGCAGATATGACATTGACGGACAGCAGGACAATGGCCCCGAGAGCGACGGCCAACCACGCCATCGTACTCCTGCTCATCGTGCCGGTGACGCGATTGACTTCGCCGGGGGCCAACAAGGCCCACCCGGTCAGCTTGTCACCGGCCGCGCCAACTTTCTTCAGGGCATCACCCGCCACCGCACTCGCCCGGCCGTTCGGCGTCTTGGATTGATCAGCCATATCTCGCCCTCTTACTCTGCCTTCTTCTGTTCAACAGCCAGCATGTTGGCGAACAGAAAGAAAACGATCATGGATAGATAGAAAACCAACGTCGGGACCGTAATGACCCCCTTCGTGATCTGCTGGAAGTGGGACAGGAAGCTCAATGCTTCGATCCCGGAGACGATGAACCCTGGCGCCCAGGTCTTGAAGAAGCCCAGCACCAGCGGCAGGCCGCTCATCACGAATAGGAAGCAGATGACTGCCGAGACGATGAAGGCGATGACCTGGTTCTTGGTCAGGGCGGAGACAAATGATCCGATGGCCAAGAACGACCCGGCCATCAGGAAACTCCCGATATAGCCGGCAAGGATGACGCCATTGTCGGGATTGCCGAGCACATTGACGGTGATCCACATCGGAAATGTCAGGACGAGCGCAACCCCGAGAAACGCCCATGCCGCAAGAAACTTGCCGACGATTGCCTGCGTCGGCGTGATCGGCAGCGTCATCAGCAGCTCAATGGTTCCCGATTTGCGCTCTTCCGCCCAGAGCCGCATTGCTACGGCCGGCACCAGGATGAGATAAATCCATGGATGATATTGGAAGAACACGGCGAGATCGGCCTGCCCGCGCGAAAAGAAGTTGCCGATGTAAAATGCCAGAGCACTGGTCAACGCGACGAAAATCGCAACGAAAACATACGCAAGCGCGGTTCCGAAATAAGCATTCAGCTCGCGCCAGAAAATGATCTTGATATTGCGCATCAGTTACCTCCGCTGGCCGCTTCGCCGTCGCGCTCGGTGCCGGCATCCGCCGTCGTGATCTCGCGGAAGACGTCGTCGAGTCTGCCCCGCTCAACCGTCATCTCATCAATCGCGAAAGCGTTTTCGCGGATCAGTGAAGCAACGTCCGCGGCAATGGCATTTTGCTCGTTGGGCACCGCGCGCAGGCGGACATGGCCATTGGCCCGACTGATCTCTTCGACCCTTGCAACGTTCGGGAGGCCCTGCAGTGCATTCTTCAATCCATCGACGGCATCAGCTTCAACACGAACCGCGATGGCATTGTGGTAGGGCATTCGCCGCTGCAGATCCTCGGCGGTGCCGTCAGCCACGACCCTGCCTCTATCGATCACCACGGCCCGCGTGCAGACCGCCTCGACTTCCTCGAGAATGTGCGTTGAAACGACAATCGCCTTTTCGGCTGCCATTTCGGTAATCAGGGTGCGCACATGGTGCTTCTGGTTGGGATCCAAGCCATCCGTCGGTTCATCCATAATCAGCACATCTGGGTCGTGCAAGATCGCCTGCGCCAAGCCCACACGACGCTTGTAACCCTTCGACAGGGTTTCAATCAGCTGATTGAGGACCGATGACAGGCCGGTCTTGTCGACCGCCTGGGAGACGCGGTAATCGCGCTCGCCACCGTCGAACCCGCGGATCTCAGCGATGAATTGTAGGAAAGATAGCGCCGTCATATCACCGTAGGCGGGCGCGCCTTCGGGCAGATACCCGATCTCCTTTTTCGCAGCGATCGGATCGTCGGCCATATTGATGTTGGCGACCCGTATCTGACCGCTATCTGGCTCCAGAAACCCGGTGATCATCTTCATGGTCGTCGATTTCCCGGCTCCGTTGGGACCGAGAAATCCGAGAACTTCTCCCTTCTGAACAGACAGAGAAATTCCGTCGACGGCGGTGATTTCACCAAAATGTTTCGTCAGCCGGTCTGTCTTTATCAGTTCGGCCATGGGCACTTCCTCAAAAGTAATCCGATCAAGACCTGAGCTTGAACCGGTCGATTTGCGATTTGATGAGATGGTGAAGACGCAGGAGAGGCGAGATACCACGGAGAGCCATCAGCGCATAGCCCGGTCTTGTCATCAATCGCGACTGGGCGCGCAATTCCAGACCCGGCATGCGTAGA
>JBPCWB010000016.1:0-12416 GCA_051009955.1 Hyphomicrobiaceae bacterium
CCGACTATTGTTGCCGGCACGATCACACTCGGCATTATGCAGCAGATTGTTCGAGCTTTCGGCCGCGTGGAGAGTTCTTTCCAGTTCCTGGTCCACTCCTGGCCGACCATTGTCGAACTGATTTCAATCTACAAGCGACTCGCTGCGTTCGAAGCGACGCTGCAGAACAAGGAGTTGTCGTCCATCGAACAGGAACTGCCGGGCGCCGGTCAGCCAGCCTGACGGGTTGGCTATCGGCGGTGTCGTGATCGGTTCCGGCTTGACCATTGAACTAATCGTCATCCGTTCCGGGCGCGACGGTGTTTACGACCAGCGTGGTACGAACCGCCGGATGACTATCCGGCGGCCTAGCGGGACGACCGCAAATGCGACCAAGCCGGCTGAGCGACCGAGTTCCGACGGGCAATGGCCATTGCGACCCAACCTTCGAGACCCAGGGTGAGAAACACCTGGGTCGGCCGCGGCGATTGCGAGCTGATGCGTTCGATGAATACTGCACACGCCGCGTGCTTCGGCTCGAAGATGAGCGGATCGTCACCGGTCGGCGCTTCCTCGCGCAGGCGACTATCTAAACCAACAACATATTGACGATCCGGTTCGCGATCACGTTGCCCTGGCAAACGACAGCAAACGGTGCCAGCATGTCTCTTGGATGAGAGATGAATTCCACCGCCCACGGGCCAGAGATGTCCGCCTTCAGACGAGGGACCATTCTCACCTTTTGCATGCTTGCGGTGACCCTTTATTTTACGACAATCCTGGTCGTATCCACGGTCCTGCCGCAAATTCAGGGCGCCCTCTCAGCCACCGCTGACGAAGTGTCGTGGATCGTCACTTTCAACATCCTGGCCATCGCGATCGCCACACCAATGACGGGCTGGTTGGTGGCACGCTTTGGACGCAAAGGCGTCATGTGCACCTGCGTCGCCGGTTTCGCCGTTTCAACATTGATGTGCGGGCTGGCCACGTCCCTCGAGTCCTTGATCTTCTGGCGGATCGTCCAAGGCGGGATTGGCGCGCCGACAGTCCCTCTTGCGCAAACGCTACTGCTCGATAACTACCCCAAGGAAAAGCACCAGATGGTGATGGGGATCAACGGTATGGGCGTGGTCCTCGGCCCCATCATCGGACCGACGGTGGCCGGTATCATCGCTGAGGCCTATGGCTGGCGCTGGGCATTCATGATGCTACTGCCCGTCGCCGTACCCGCTCTGCTGGGACTTCTCTATGCGCTTCCCAATGATCGCCCGGCGGGGCGAGTGAGGCTCGATTGGATCGGCTTTCTCTCTTTGTCGGTTGCCGTGTCGGGACTGCAATACGTTCTCGCCCGCGGACAGCGCCTCGACTGGTTTGACTCGTCGGAAATCACGGTTGCCGCGCTGCTGGCCGCGCTATCGTTTTATATATATCTGTCGCATAGCCTCACGGCCGAGCGCCCATTTATCGATCTTGGTCTGCTGAGAAATCGCAATTTAGCGCTTGGATTCATCCTCGTTACGCTCTTCGGCATGCTCAATTTCACGCCGATGGTCATCCTGCCCACCTTGCTCCGCCAATACGTTGACTATCCCGATGCCCTGATTGGCCTTATTGTAGGCAGCCGCGGCATCGGCGGCATGGCCGGGTTTTTCCTCGCGATGTACTCCAATCGGATCGACGCACGTCTCAGCATATCGGGTGGATTCCTGGTCCTGACGATTGCCGGCTACTGGATGATGCATTTTGATCTCAACGTGACGCCGTTGGAGCTATCGTTGAATGGAATCTTGCAGGGTCTGTGCATAGGAATGATATTTGTGCCACTAAATGTCATTGCATTCTCGGATTTGGACTCCAGGGAGCGCCCGGAAATGCTCGGCGCCTTTCACCTTATTCGCAATGTCGCATCGAGCCTGTTCATCTCGATCTGCGTTGCCGAAATCATCCGCTCAACAGGAACCAACTATGCTCGCATGGTCGAATTCATCAATCCCTTCAATCCGGCTTTGACGTCACCGTGGACCGCCGGCGCGTGGACGACCGAGAGCCCGGCGGAACTCGCCTGGCTCTCGACCGAAATCAGCCGTCAGTCGGCAATGATCGCTTATCTCAATACGTTTGGTCTGTTCACATTGGTCTCAGCCATTGCCGTCCCCATTGCGCTCATGGTCAACCCACATCAACGCGTCATCCCCAAGCAACCTCCGGGCAATGCCTAGGCGAATATGCATGCAATTAAAATTCCACACGAACAATCTCGTTATCCGCATTTGCGCGACCATCTTAGCCCTGGGTTATGCAAGTGTCGGTTGGTTTGCCATTCAAATGAGCTCCGGTGCGCCGACGGACGTGCTCGCGGACCGGGCGGTGTGGATGGGCGTGACGTTTGTGATTGCAGCCACGCTCGCTCTGGGCGTGTCCTGGCTGGTCGCCGACCTCAGTAATATCTGGTGCATCCCGCCACGTTCGAGCAAGCTGCCTCGGCTGGACATCTCCGACTCCGCCACACGCGAGCCGCGCGAACCAGATGATCGAAAGCCGGGTGCCTGATGCTGGCTTTGGTCGCGCCCAGCGCACATGTCGCGACGGAACGGATCCGACGAGGTTACGCTTTACAGCCTACCGGTGAACCGCTGCACGTTGAGATCTTGATCAGCCGGGCTATGGTGGTGCCGCATCGCAGTTCGGGTGTCGATTGTTCGGGGTCCCGTTGGCAACGTGAAGGGACACATCGATGACCGGCCACTTACTGGGAGACATTGTGCTGTTCGCCGTCGGACTTATTGTCCTGATGTGGATTGCCAGCGCACTATTTGGATGGATCTATTTTGCGTGGACCATTTTGCCGACGACAGGCCTCGGCCGTCGCGTTGCGATGCTCCTGCGTCGCGATCTTTAGCGTGCAGGCGTCTCTCGCGGGTTGACGAGTTCCGCGCAAAGCGGCAGCCTGAATCGGGCGATGCAGTCTGACGTGGCAAGGGCAGGCCGAACTCATGGACAATTTGACAGGCGATCATGCCGTTGCACGAGCAGAACGCGTCACACGGATAGTGCGGGCGACCAGTGATGCGACTGAAGCAGCCTGCCGGCTCGTACCTGAGCTTCTCAAGGCTCTGCACGATGAACGCATCTTTCGCGTTCTGCTGCCCTCCTCTCTCGGGGGTGACGAGCTGGATCCGGTCACTCTGTCGTGCGTCACAGAGGCCATCGCTGCCGAGGATGCCAGTACGGGCTGGTGCGTAGGTCAGGCTGCAGGATGCGCTATGACGGCGGCTTTTCTCGATCCGATTCCGGCGCATGAAATCTTCGGACCGGACAATTCTGTCCTCGCGTGGGGCGCGGGGGCGCAGGGCCAGGCCATCAAGGTCGACGGTGGCTACAGGGTCACCGGAAAGTGGCCCTTCGCAAGCGGCAGCCGCCATGCCACGTGGCTCGGAGCACACAGTTGTGTCTGTGATGCAGACGGCACGCGCCAAGTTCGCGCCGACGGCAGGCCCCTCAATCGGACGGCGTTGTTCACACGCGACAAAGCCGCGATCGTCGACAACTGGCAAGTCGTGGGGCTACGCGGTACCGGTAGCGACACCTACTCGGTCGAAAACCTGTTTGTGCCCGACGAGCACACGATCGATCGCGACGATCCCGCCGAATTGCGAACAGACGGTCATGTCTATCGGATGTCGATGGTGCAAGTCTTCGCATTTGCATTTGCCGGTGTGATGATTGGCATTGCACGCGGAGCGCTCGATGACTTGAGCGAACTGGCGCAGAAGAAGACGCCGCGTGGCGCCGCCTCTTCGCTGCTTTCCAGCCAGATGTTTCATGGCCAATATGGCGATCTCGAAGCCCGCCTGCGCTCGGCGCGTGCTTATGTTCATGTCACAGGCCAGCAATATTGGGATGTCGTCACGGCGGGCGGTCAACAAACGATGGAGCTGCGTGCTGCGTTGCGCCTCGCCATGACCCACGCGATCAATCAAGGGGTTGACGTCGTGACGGACGCCTATCGCCTAGCCGGACAGAACGCGATCTTCGAGAATGCACGCTTCGAGCGCCGCCTACGCGATGCCAACGCGGCCTCACAACAGGTTCAAGCCCGGAAGACACATTACGCGACCGTCGGCCAGACCCTGCTCGGATTGCCGCCAGACAGCGAGATGTTCATTTAGGACACCCAGGTTAAATGCTGGCCGATCCACCACGCCAGGGTCGCAGCAGCAGCGCCACCGACCATCATCCCTGCCCGGCGGGCGCGACGAATCAGGCGCCGCCACTTGAACTGGCCACGGCTCGCCTGAAAGTGTTCGATAATCGGTTCCACGCCCGGCTTGTCAAAGATTTTGGAATAGGCCGGCGGCAGGACCGTCATTGTAATCCCGGACATGTCTTCAAACGCCATGTAGATCATGTCTTCGTCAAGCGTCAGTGGCTTGCAGAAGCGTTCGGCATCCTTCCAAAGGCGCGAAAACCGCTGCCCACCATCGGTATTCCGAATAAAAAGCGTTCCGGCGGCGATGCGCAGGCAGCTCTTACCGCCGAGCTTCGTTGGATCGAACAGGATGCAGATGTCGGTCTGCAGTGAGCCAAAGAAGTCGAGCGGCTTTCGCACGACCGCGTCGGCATCAAGGTACAATACGTCCTTGTTGGGAAATCTCTCGAGACAGTGGGCAACGAAAACGGGTTTCAGCCGCGTTGTCGCCTCCCACGTTGCTGCCCGTTCATAGCGCTTGAAGTAGTGGTTGATGCCCAGTGCTTCCAACGAGCACTTGAGCGACAGAATTTGCGGAAGATAGTTCGCAGTATAAAATGCGCAGGCGACGAACGGCTGGCCGCCTTCCAGCCAAACGTACTCTTCGGGCAGTTCCGAAAGATCGCCTTGGACGTCTTCCGTCAGAGGCGCCATGTCCTGCATAGTGCGCTGCTACTCCCGCCAGTAGTCGGCTATCCAGGTTGCCGGCCTGAAACGCCGCTTCGTCGGTCGAAAACGCCATCCCTCGCCAACACGCTTCTTCGGTTCGTGTTCCCCTCTGAGGGCTGTCGCAGGCGTAATCGATCCGTAAAACACCAAGATTCGGCCTCGCGCAGGCTGTTTCGGTGTTGAAAAGAATCGTAACACCCGATTACGCCGTAGGCACGCAATATTGAATGGAACGCACCAGTCGTCCGGCCAGAAAGTTACCTTATCCACTGCTTTAGTTAGAAAATTCTGCTCCTTCGAATCATAGGTGCCGACAATCTCCTCCATTGGCGTCGCGTAGAACCGCTCGAGAACATTGGCATCTGCCCCAATGAAAAACCGAACAACGGAGCTGTTGCCGTAGCCGAGATGGGTGTGTTTCCACTCTCGAATGATTAGGAATCGACCTTCGCATTCCAGTAGCGGGTCGATTGAATCGATAATGATCACATCGAGGTCGAGAAATAGCGTCATGCCGGACAGACCGCCAAGACCGTCCTGCATCAATCCCAGCTTGGGCCAATACTTTCCGATGCTTTGGTCGAACGTCACTTCCGGCATTGGCTGGCACTCGACCTCTGCGCGAATGCCTGCCGCGTTGTCTGTAAAACAGACGAAGCGAACGTTCCACGACGTGTTCCGCTGCACCATGCCGTAGAGCCGATTGACCCACCCCGGACCGTAGCGGTCCCCCCACTTCATGCAGACGATGTTCACACTGCGGGTTTCTTGGGCCTGTCGGTATTGGGCCTGCCAGTCCGTATTGCTGCTGGATGTTGACATCTCTCTCGGTCTCCGGGTTTCGGCATCCATGGCCGACAAGCGACTGTCGCCCACACTTTCACAGGCAACCCAGCGTGTTTTCGAGCGTCCGCGACCGCGGATCAACGCGGCGTGTTGTACGCCTTGATTGCATCTTTGGTCGTAAAATAGGTCATGCATCAACCAAACCTTAAGCAGAGCATTCCTATCCTCGGTGCCGGCGGCAACCGATAAGAGGCGTGCGATGAGCACCGTAAATACCCTGTTCTTCGATGATATCTGCCAACGCGGGATCATTCATGACAGCGATGTTCTGGCACTGCGAGGGCGCTTCTTCAGCGACGAACCCATTGCCGTCCACCTCGCTCAGCATCTCTTCAAGCTGAACCGAGTCTGCCCAAGTCAGGCCGACAGCTGGCCGCCCTTTTTTGTTGAGGCGATCACCGACTACCTCGTCAATGACGCCGAGCCTGAAGGTTACTTGACACAAAGCAATGCCGATTGGCTCATCCATCAGTTGACGTGGAATGGCGCCATTAACACGCAAACCGAAATCGCACTCCTGCTGAATGTCCTCGATAAGGCGCGCTGGTCACCGGCGACTCTGGTTGCATTTACCTTGCAGCAGGTCCAGCGGGCCGTCTGCGAAGGGCACGGCCCGTTGCGCGCCGAGAGCGCACCGGACGCCGGCGTTGTTGTCACCGAAGACGATGTGGAGCTTCTGCGCCGCATCCTCTATGCCTTCGCAGGCGACGAAAACGTCGCGATTACGCGCCAGGAAGCCGAGATTCTATTCGATATCAATGACGCGGCGGCAGACGCCGACAACTGTCCGCATTGGCAGGACTTGTTCGTCAAGGCGATTGCCAGCAGCATCATGCAGGCCTCCGGCTACAGCGTGCCATCTCGCAGCGAGATGCTGCGGCGCGAGGCCTGGCTCGACAGCCGCGGAGACCTGTCTCTTGGCAACATCATCTCGCAAGCCTTGCGCGGCGGCTTTTCCAGCATCCGCGAGGCCTATGCCAATTGGTTCGATGGCAAGGACGACACCACGACCGCCGGCAATGATGCCGATACTGCGACCAAGTCGGGCGATGACGTCCTCGCCGGCTATCAGCAGCAGTCGCCTGAAGCCCGGGCTATTGCCCGACTCGAGCAGCATCGCCTCGAAATTATTACGAACGCTGAGGTTACGATGGCGGATGCGGCGTGGCTGGCTGCGCGCATTGGACGCGACGATCGCCTGACATCCAATGAAATCGCTCTTCTCCAGTGTCTCAAGAAACGCGCGCCGAAACTACCCTCTGAGCTTGCAGGCTTGCTTGAAAAGGCCGCGGACGCCGCTTAAGCAGAACCAAAGTGTTCGACGCACCCTTGCGCCGTTCTCGGATCCCGATATGAACGAGGGCTCTAACGTAGCCGATCGTCCAAATTGTCGCCGCACGCGTGCGCGGCTACAATCAGCGATCAATCGGCGCTCGGGAGTATTATCGCTCCGGAGGGCCGGGCTAACACGGGGCCGTCTGCCTGATGTTCGACAAAATCCTCATCGCCAACCGCGGCGAAATTGCCTGCCGCATCATCAAGACCGCGCGCCGCATGGGCATCGTGACGGTAGCCGTCTTCTCCGATGCGGATCGCGACGCCCTGCATGTTGAGATGGCGGATGAAGCCGTGCTTATCGGGCCCGCCGCTGCGGCCGAGTCGTACCTCGTTATCGACAATATCATTCGGGCCTGCCGACAGACGGGCGCTCAGGCGGTTCATCCGGGTTACGGTTTTCTCTCGGAACGGGAAGCATTCCCTGTCGCTCTGGAAGAGAACGGTCTTGTTTTCATCGGGCCGAACCGAAAGGCCATCGCGGCCATGGGCGACAAGATCGAGTCCAAAAAGGCAGCGGCTGCAGCAAATGTCTCCACAGTTCCTGGCTATCTGGGTGAAATCGACTCGCCCGGCGACGCCGTCAAGATTGCCGAGGAAATCGGTTACCCCGTGATCATCAAGGCCTCAGCCGGCGGTGGTGGCAAGGGTATGCGGATCGCACACGGTTCCGATGAGGTCGCCGAAGGCTTCTCTCTGGCCAAGTCCGAGGCAAAATCCAGCTTCGGTGACGACCGCGTTTTCATTGAAAAGTTCATCGTCAATCCGCGCCACATCGAAATCCAGGTCCTTGGCGACAAGCATGGCAACGTTATCCACCTCGGCGAGCGCGAATGTTCGATCCAGCGGCGCAACCAGAAGGTGATCGAAGAGGCGCCCTCTCCTCTCCTCGACGAGGCGACGCGCACGAAAATGGGTGAACAGGCAATTGCTCTTGCCAAGGCTGTTGACTACGACTCCGCGGGAACGGTGGAGTTCGTCGCCGGCCAGGACCGTTCATTCTACTTTCTGGAAATGAACACCCGCCTCCAGGTGGAACACCCGGTCACCGAGATGGTGACGGGAACCGACCTGGTCGAGCATATGATCCGGGTCGCGGCCGGAGAGAAACTGGCATTGAGCCAATCGGATATCAGCCTCAATGGCTGGTCGGTGGAGAGCCGCATTTACGCCGAAGACCCCTATCGCAAGTTCCTGCCATCCATCGGTCGACTTGTGGCTTACTGCCCTCCCCGCGAGACAACCACCGATGCTGCCACCGTCCGCAACGATACAGGTGTTGTCGAAGGCGGCGAAATTTCGATGTATTACGACCCGATGATCGCCAAGCTCGTCACTCACGGTCCTACGCGGGCGACCGCGATCGAAGCGCAATCAAAAGCACTCGATGCGTTTTATATCGACGGCATTCAGCACAACATCCCATTTGTCAGCGCTATAATGCAACATCCGCGATGGCGGGCGGGGGATTTATCGACCGGCTTCATTGCCGAAGAATATCCGGATGGCTTCGCCAGAACGCCGCCGGAAGGACATACCGTAACAATTCTTGCAGCTGTCGCCGCGGCAATCGATCATCTCTCCAATGTCCGTCGCCGAGAAATTACCGACCAGATGACCGGTCCGGGCGTCCAATTTGCAATCGAACGGGTTGTCAGGCTGGGCGAGCTCATGCAGCCGGTTCGGGTGGAGGGCAATCAAGGCGAACCCGTCAAGGTGATGCTTCTGGATGACGGTGAGGCCGTTCTGTCGACACACGTTGTCCTCTCGGACTGGTGGCCGGGGCAGCCGGTCTGGTCGGGATCTGTCGATGATGAAGACGTCTCAGTCCACGTTCGCCCTATTCTCAACGGCTATGACCTTGCCTACCGCGGCGTGTCCATCGAAACCCACGTTTACACGCATCGCGAAACCGAATTGATGGCCTTGATGCCGGTCAAGGTCGCGCCTGACACGTCGCAATTCCTGCTGTGCCCGATGCCGGGGCTCATCAAGGCGGTTCTCGTTGAAGAAGGCCAGGACGTTCAGGCCGGTGACGCACTGGTCATTGTTGAAGCCATGAAGATGGAGAATGTGCTGCGGGCGGAACGCGACCGAACCGTGAAGGAGATAAAGGCGGCTGAGGGCGACAGCCTCGCCGTCGATGCCGTTATCATCGAGTTCGCTTGATAGGAGGGCTGTCGCTCGCTCGGCCCGCAAGACAATATTTACCATGCCGGGTTTCGCAGCGACGGACTAAGACTTCGGCAACTTTGCGCAATTACTCTCATGGCGATTGCTGAGCAATGGGAACCAGCGCAATGTCGATCACTGACATCATGCGTGGATTATTCGACCCGCGCGGTCGAATCGACCGCAAGGCCATGGTTTGGCTCGCCCTTGTCATCCTTGTCGCACAGGCGGTCGTCTACGGTGCTGGCTGGCTTGCTCCATCGAGCGGCGCGCAGTCGGTCCCACACGCCTTCGAGATCATCATACTTTGGATTGGCCTGTGCGCCGCCATCAAACGCTTGCATGACACCGGCAGAGGCATGGTGTGGGTTGGCCTGGCAATCGCCGCGACGATTGTATTTTCGTTTGTCGTCGTTTTGGTTTCCATGATGGCGTTCGGCGCCCGTGCTCTGGAACCGACGCAGAACGCTTATTGGGTGATTCTGGGTCTGACGATGCTGCCGGCTCTGGCGGCGACCATCTGGCTCCACGTCAAACAAGGCGATCCGCTCGATAATCGTTACGGTCCGCGCCCAGGCCCACATGGGTTTTCGCATCACCGGTGCGGTGCTGCATTTGCCCGGGCATAACGCAACGGTTCACCGTGCCGGCGATGCATTCATCGGCGAACTCACACTTTTGGACCTCTCATCGGGTGCAATCACGCCGCGGTCCGCGCAATACGGCCCGCTTCCTCCCTTAGGGCGGCAAGAATGGGCTCAAAGGCCTCCTCATCGCGCACCTCGGGATAAATCATGTACACCGGCTGTGAGAATTTGCGCGCGCGTGACGGAATTCGCAGGCGCCCACGCGACAAATAGCGCCGCACGACGCGACGCGGGCAATATCCGGACGCTGGATTGGCAAGAAGGTACTCGATGCCGGTCGTGCCGATGTCGAGACTGAGATCCGGATTGAGGAAATCCGGATTGTCCGTTGCATGATCCTGTTCGAAATCCGGCCCCCAATCCAGGACGACATAGTCATGGGCGCTGCGCCTCCCGCCCGACTTGACGCTCGTAACAAGCACGAACTCTTCGTCAAAGAGGTGCTCGCATTCCAATCCAGGATACTGCAGTGGACGATATAGGACCGCGAGATCAAGCTTTCCTTCGAGCATTCCTTGGGTCACAACGGACGGCAACTGGGCACTGGCGCTCACCGCAATGTCTGGAATATTGCTGCGCATCCACGACACCCAACGCAGCAAAAAGCCGTCCCACAGGCTCATCGGAGCGCCAACGGACAACCGATCGCGGTGACGATCCGAACCGCTGACCTCCATCTGCGCGTGCTGCCATACGCGAACCAGCGCCAAGGCATGGCGCCTGAACTGTTCGCCGGTGCCGGTGAGTGTCGCACCCGTCTTGGAACGCTCAAAAAGCTCCGTATCCAAGTGTATTTCGAGACTGCGAATGCGCGCGCTTACCGTCGACTGCGTAATGTTCATAGAACGTGCTGCTTCGATGAAGCTACCTGTATCGGCGACGGTCAGAAAGGTTCTGGCGAGATTGATATCCATGACTTCAAATGATCAGCGATGTGTGATCCAACGATTCAACTTACGGCGCTACTATTCTATCTATCGATAATTCCGATAGCCGTCACCGGAATTTTCCGTTTGTCGTGAAAGCAGAAAAACACGACAGTGCAAACTGTTCCAAGTGTAAGTTGGAAGAGTACACCCCTATCCGTCTTGGGTGAACAGTAACAAAGGATGAAGGAAATGAAGGCTCCTGCTCGCAAGGCCGCGAAGAAGGCTCCGGCGAAGAAAGCAAAGGTCAAGTCAACGGCACGCAAGTCTGCCGCAAAGAGAGCGACGGTCAAAAGGGCCGCGACCAAAAAGTCTCCTGTGAAGAAGGCTGCAAAAAAGAAGGCCCCCGCCAGGAAGGCTGCGGCCAAGAAGGCAAGCGTGAAGCGCGCCGCGACGAAGAAATCGCCAGTCAAGCGCGCCGCCGCAAAGAAGAAGGCGCCGGCAAAGAAGAAAGCACCCGCTAAGAAGAAGACAGCCGCCAAGAAGGCGCCCGCAAAGAAGCGGGCACCTGCAAAGAAGAAGACGGCTCGAAGGAAGTAACATGATGCTCGCAGCCAACTGGCGATTGGCCCTTATCCCTCTTGGTGCAGTCGTAATGTTGGCTGCGAGCACAGCACCGTTTGCGGCTGTGGCCGCAACCATAACCAATGCTGACCGCGTTGATCGCTCCATCACCATCATTGTTGGCAACCGCCGCACAACGCACGCACTCAAGGCAGGCGGACTGCTGGAAGAGCTTTGCACTGACGGCTGCGTCGTTCGGATCGACGACGATCCAAAGCGGGATTTCATTCTGGAGGGGCGCGAACGTGTCTCGATCGAGGATGGCCTGATGTACTATGATGGTGAGGTCGCAGCAAAGCTGCCGTCAGATGACAAGCCGTGAAATTAGACGCGCCACGCCCCGACCTGCAACAAAGTGCCAATGATTGACTGCAGGGCCCACCTACGGTGGAGCTGCGCTCGTGCCGCCTGCGGCAACGGTCCTTGCTCCGAACGTTGCAATGAATGATTGCTTGAGCGCCGTGTCGACCTCCGACATGGACGCCTCGACCCCAAGTTCGGCAAGACTCGTCACGCCGTGCGATGCAATTCCACAAGGTACGATGCCGTCGAAGTGGTCGAGATCGGGGCAGACGTTCAAGCTTATGCCGTGATAGCTGACCCAACGCCGGACACGGATGCCGATGGCGGCAATCTTATCCTCCCGCCCAGCACCAAGCTCCGGTCGGGGGACCCATACACCCACTCTGTCGGCCCGGACGTCACCAGCGACACCGAACGTGGCCAGCGTTGTGATGATCCACCGCTCCAACTGTCTGACGAATGCCCTGACATCGCCGGTGCGACGCTTGACATCAAGCATGACGTAGACCACGCGTTGCCCCGGTCCGTGGTAAGTGTATTGGCCGCCGCGTCCCGTGCGGTAGACCGGGAAGCGGTCGGGTTGCAGCAGATCTGCGGGGTCTGCGCTCGTCCCGGCGGTGTAGAGCGGAGGATGCTGAAGCAGCCAGATCAACTCCGACGCTTGCCCGGCAGCGATTGCGGCCACGCGGGCTTCCATAGCCGCGACAGCCGCTTCGTAGTCGACCG
>JBPCWB010000017.1:0-8570 GCA_051009955.1 Hyphomicrobiaceae bacterium
GTGTCCCACTGGGCAGTCTACTCCGACGCCGCTGTCAAGCTGACAACGCACACGTTTGATGTCCTGAAGCGCAAGCCCCAAATCGGCCGCGCCGAGGCATTCCGACAATCGATGCTGGCGCTGATCGCCCAAGGCCGCCCGCCCGGCTATTGGGCGCCGTTCGTGATTGTCGGTGAGGGCGGCAGCCCGTAGTCCACGAGGCAAGATCCGTGGGAGTCTCAGATCTCCCGGCCATTGTATCAGACCACCAACCCGTACCATTGGACCGGAAGTGGACATTCGTGCACTATCGCGCTCCACACTAAGGCTCGCCAAGTCCGGCCGCTCCATGCCCGTCCGTCAGACGTCGAAATTCCAGGCTGTTACGCTGCTCGTCTGCGCCGAAATCGCTGCGATGAGCCTGTGGTTCGTCTCGGCCGCGGTGATGCCGGAGATGTTGAAGGAGGCGGACGTTTCGCCCCTCCGGCAAGGGCTCCTGTCGAGTGGTGTGCAGGCGGGCTTCGTGATCGGCGCGTTGGCCTTCGCTGCGATCGGCCTTCCAGACCGGTTTGATCCACGTCGGATCTTCGCGCTCTGCGCGATTGCCGCCGGTATCATCAATCTGTTTCTACTCGTCGTGCCCCCTGGGGACTCCTTCGCCATCGCGGCACGGGTCATGACGGGTCTTCTGCTCGCCGGCGTCTACCCGGTGGGCATGAAGATCGCGGTCGGCTGGGGTACGACAGATCGCGGCCTGCTGGTCGGACTGATCGTCGGCGCCCTGACACTGGGCTCGGCATCTCCGCATTTGATTTCGTGGCTGGGTGGCGCCGACTGGCGGTCTGTCGTTCTCGTCGCGTCGGCTTTGGCGGCCGGCGGCGGTGCGTTGGTTCTATTCAGTGCGCTTGGCCCTCATCACGCGCAGGCCGCCCGCCTCGACTTCACGGCCATGGCAACCGCCTGGACGAACCGTCGAATACGTCTGGCATATGCCGGGTATCTCGGTCACATGTGGGAGCTCTACGCCATGTGGGCGTGGGTCGGCGCTGCAGCGGCGGCTTCGTACGCGGTTACGATGGACACCGCGTCAGCGCAAAGCCTGGCCAAATTGACGGCGTTCTTCGCCATTGCCCTCGGTGGTTTGGCGAGTATCGGTGCCGGCGCCTTTGCCGACCGCTATGGCAAGGCTGAAACCACCATCATTGCGATGGCCGCCAGCGGCTCCGCAGCCGTCGCGACCGCGCTCAGTTTTGGCGGGCCGGTTGAAATTACATTCGTCCTCATTGTGATCTGGGGTATCGCCATCATACCGGACTCGGCGCAGTTCTCCGCCATCGTGGCGGATTCCGCCGCACCGGACCAGGCCGGCAGCTTGATGACCTTCCAAACCGCACTGGGTTTTGCACTGACATTCCTGACCGTGCAGGCAACGCCATCGCTCGCCACCGCATTCGGCTGGCCGATTGTGCTGGCAGGCCTTGCCATTGGGCCTGCGTTCGGCATTCTGGCAATGCTGCGCCTGATGCGTGTGCAGCAGCAAATCTAGTGAAAGCGAGAGAGATGGCCCGCACCCAACTCAAGCTCTATAGCGACTACAAGAGCCCGTACGCCTTTCTCGTCAAGGATCTGGTGGATGAGCTTGAGGCCGATACCGGAGCCGTCATCGACTGGCTGCCTTACACGCTGGATATTCCGTCCTACCTGGGCGACGCCAAGGTCGATGCCGACGGCGCTGTTGTCGAGGACAACCGCAACCCGCACCAGTGGCGGCGCGTGAAATACAGTTACATGGACTGTCGCCGGGAAGCCAACCGCCGGGGGCTCACGATTCGTGGCCCAAAGAAGATCTTTGAGTCATCACTGGCCAACATCGGCCTGCTATTTGCCAAACACGAAGGCGTATTTCCCGCCTACCACGCGATGGTCTTCGAGCGCTTCTGGCGGCGCGAGTTGGATATCGAGGACAGTGGCGCCATCACTGCAATACTGCAGGAAGCAGGCGCCGATGCCACCGACTTTGCAGCCTATGCGGCAGGCGAAGGACGTGAGTTACTCGTTCAGATCCAATCCGACGCTGAGGATCAAGGCGTATTTGGCGTCCCGAGTTTTGTTTTTCCGGGCGGTGACCTCTATTGGGGACGCGAGCACCTGCCGCAGATCCGCGAACGCCTGCAAAACGAGGCGCGCTAGCGATGAGTTCGTAGGACCCTCAAGATGACCGCCAATCAACTGCCTCAACATGCCTCTGTCGTGGTCATCGGCGGCGGCATCATGGGATGTTCGACGCTGTATCACCTGGCGAAGCAGGGTGTTGGCGACGCGATCCTGCTTGAGCGCAACAAGCTGACGTCAGGAACGACATGGCACTCGGCGGCCCAGGTGCGCGCGCTCCGCTCGACACGCAACCTGACCGACCTGATCCGTTATTCGGTCGCGCTCTACTCGGACCTGGAAACCGAGACCGGCCAAGCCACCGGTTGGATCTGCAAGGGCTCGCTGTCGATCGCCACGAGTGAAGATCGTCTCACCCACATCAAACGGCAAAAGGCACTCGCCGACTTGTTCGGGGTGCGCGCTGAGACGATTTCGGCGGGCGAAGCGCTGGAGCGCTGGCCGCTGATGAACGCCTCAGATGTCATCAGCGCCGTGTGGTCGCCCGACGATGGCCGTGTCAGCCCATCGGATTTGTGCGCGGCGCTGGTCAGGGGGGCGAGATCAAGGGGCGCCAATATTTTCGAGGACACCGGCGTGACCGGAATCGTCACCGACGGCAATCGCGTGGTCGGACTGGAAACGACAGAAGGCAACATCCGATGCGACGCCGTTGCGCTGTGCACGGGTCTATGGAGCCGCGCGATCGCGGCTGGTGCGGGTGCGTCGGTTCCGGTCTGGCCCTGCGAGCACTTCTACTTACTAACAAAACCGGTCGAGGGGATTTCCGGCAATATGCCGACGCTCTCCGATCACGACAGCCACCTGTACATTCGCGACGACTCCGGCGGCCTGCTGGTCGGCTGTTTCGAGCCGATGGGCAAGCCTCTCGACCCGCAGGATCTGGGCGAAGATTTCGCATTTCAGCTGTTGCCGGAGGACTGGGATCACTTCGAACCGATGATGATCAATGCCTTGCATAGGTTGCCTGTGCTTGAAGCAGCGGAAGTCAAGATGCTGCTGAACGGGCCGGAGAGCTTTACGCCGGACGGGTCCTTCCTCCTCGGTGAGACGGCAGAAACGCGCGGGCTGTTCCTAGGCTGCGGCATGAATTCGGTGGGAGTCGCGACCGGCGGCGGCGCCGGCATGGCGCTGGCACACTGCATCACGCACGGTTCGCCCCCGATGGATTTGGGCGAAGCCGACCCGGCCCGGTTTCCGGCATGCCTCAATTCGGTGGACGCCCTGACCGAGCGAGCACCGGAAGTGCTCGGAAAACACTACGAGATCACCTATCCGGGCCGACAGTGGTCATCTTCCCGCCAGCTGCGTAAGACGCCACTCCACGCAAAATTGACTGAGGCTCGGGCCCATTTCGGCCAATTCGACGGCTGGGAGCGGCCGCTCTATTTTGACGCCACAGCCAGCCCTCGGCTGTCGTTTGGCAGACCCGATTGGTTTGAACAGGTCGGGAAGGAAGTCAGACAGGCCCAAGAAGGCGCCGCACTCTTCGATCAATCGACCTTTGGCAAGATCGACGTCATAGGCCGCGATGCCGCTGCTTATCTGGACCGCGTCTGTGCCAATGCCATGGATCGTGCCCCGGGCCGCGCCATTTACACGGCCATGTTAAACGACCGCGGCGGCATCGAAAGTGACCTCACGGTCATCCGGCTCACTGACGCGCACTATCGTCTTTATGTCGGCACAACCGCCATTCGACGCGATCTGGCCTGGCTACGCCGCCATCTTGGCGACCTGGACGTCACTTTGCGCGACGTGACGGAAGACTTCGCCGTCATCGGCCTGATGGGCCCGCACGCCCCCTGCGTCGCAGAGGCCGTCGGTGCAGGCGAGCTCATTGCCCTCAAGTATTTTCGGTCCGGCGAGACCGAGATCGCAGGTGTGCCGGTGCGCGGCACACGTCTCTCCTATGTCGGCGAGTGTGGTTGGGAACTCACGTGCCCCGCGGACTCGGCGCTGCAAGTCTACGACGCCCTCCATGTCGCCGGTGCGCGTCCTGCTGGCCTCTTCGCGCAAACCGCCATGCGCATCGAAAAACGTTACCTCGCCTACGGTCACGACATCGACACGGACGTGTCGCCCGTTCAGGCCGGCCTCGACTTCGCCGTGAACTGGGATACCGACTTCATGGGCAAGGAGGCGTTGCGGCGCCGGATGGAACAAGGCGAGACCTGCCGTATGTTCTCGATCGTGCTGGAAGACGCCGCCTCGACACCGCTTGGAAACGAACCCGTCTATCGGAACGGTGACATCATAGGCAAGACGACGTCGGCGTCATTCGGCTATCGCGTCGGTTCTTCGGTCGCTCTGGCCGATCTCGATCCCTCCGCACTTGGAGACACGTCGGACACCCAGGTCTCAATCGACATCGCTGGTGAACAGTATGCAGGGCGGGTCGTATCGGGTGCCGTTTTCGATCCGAATGGCACGCGCATGCGCACTGCCTGACGCGCGCCGAGCGTGACGTCTCGTTTCGGCCACGCAGTCGCCTTGATGAATGAGAAGACGGCTTGCGCCTCACCGTCAATCGGTTGCCTGGCAGAGAATGGCGACGTTTCGTGCGCCCATTTCCCCGTCGGCCTCCGGCGCCCGATTGTCGCGTACGGCGCCCGCGAAGTCCTCGATTTCGGCACGGTAGCAATCGACGTAATCGTAGCCGATCGGGCCTGATGCATTCGACAAGGTCCCTTCTCCGGTGGTGCCAACAGTTCCTTCGCCAAGGGCGTAGCCTTTGCTGCCGTAAAGCTCAAAGCGGGTTGGCGCGGCGAAGACCACCGACGAGCACAGATCCGCCGTGGCGCCGCTCTCGAACCGCATCGTGATCAGCGCTGTTTCGTCGTTGGGTCCGCCCCACACCGATCGCGAAATAATACTCCGCACGTCGACGACGTCACCGCACGTCGGCGTCATAAACCACAATATCTGGTCAAGGCAGTGCGTGCCGACACCGGCCAGGCTCCACCATTTTCCGACGTCGGTCCGCGCCCGCCAATTGCTGTCGTCCGGTGCCGGCGAACTCCACTGCACCCGGATGTGGCGCAGGTCACCAAGCTCGCCTTCTTGAACCGACTGAAAGAGCGGCCGATGCGCACCATGCCAGCGCAAGTGATAGGCGACGCCAAGCTTGACGCCTGCTTCCTCGCATGCGGATACCATTGCGTTGGCTTCCTCGACAGAGGTTGCCATTGGCTTCTCACAAAACACGTGCTTCCTGGCGCGGGCGGCAGCAATGACCTGCTCGGCGTGGATCTTGTCCGGCGTGGCGATGAGCACTGCGTCCAGCTCTGGGTCGGCAAGCAGGGCTTCGAGACTGTCGTGGGCCGCGTTCGGTGACCGTGCCCCGAACGATTGGGCCACGCTTGCGGCGCGATTCTTGTCGCGGCTGAGTACGCTCCAGAGTTCGGCCCCGTCAGCGCTTTGCAAAGCTGGCATAAGCTTGGTTTCGGCAATTCGCCCGGTGCCGATCATCGCTATCTTCAGTGTCATTGCTTTACCCGTCAGTTCGATGAAAACTTTCTAAATGATGCCTGCCGTGCGCATGTCCGCGATTTCGGCGACACTATAATTTGCTTCCTCGAGGATCTCTTCGGCATGTTCCCCCAACTCCGCCGGCGGGCGATCAACCGATCCGCCGCCGTGAGCGAGTTTGAAGCCTGAGCCGATCAGTGTCATCGGACCAAACTGCCCATCGACCTCCTGTATCACATCGCGGTGGGCGAGCTGCGGGTGGTTGACTGCGTCGGCAAGCGAGTTGATCCGGGAAGCGGGTGCGCCCGCTTCGGCCAGACGCGCTTCCCAGGTCTCTGCATCGGCCTCGGCGAACGCGTTTTCAATCACCTCGCGCAGTGCCGATTCGTTTTCGATGCGGGTTGGCCAATCGACAAAGCGCGGATCGTTGAGAATGTCCTCTCGTCCAATGCACTTCAGGAGATTTCGAAACTGGCCCTCGTTGTTGACGGCAAGCAGGATGTGGCCGCCCTTCACGTTGAACAGATTCGCCGTCGGGATTCGACTGACAGCCTGGTTGCCGAAGCGACCCTGTTTGACGCCGGCGATGGTGTATTCGCAAACGGTGGGAGACAGAAACGTCAGCGTTGCATCAAGCATGGCGACGTCGATCAACTGGCCTTTGCCCGTTTGCGTGCGCTGATGGATAGCCGACGCGATGGCGAATGCAGATGTCATGCCGCTCAATGCATCACAGACGGCAAAGCCCGCGCGGGTTGGGACACTGTCTTCGTGGCCCGTAATCGACATGATTCCCGAAGTCGCCTGGATGCGGCCATCGTAAGACGGTGTATCCTTCCAGGGACCGTCCTGGCCGAAACCGGAAACCGCGCAATAGATCAATCGCGGATTGATCTGAGACAGCGCCTCGTAGCCAATGCCAAGGCGGTCCATGACGCCCGGGCGAAAATTTTCGGCCACGACGTCTGCCTTTGCCGCGAGCCGTTTGACGATCTCGATCGCTTTGGGGTCCTTGAGATCAAGCTCAATGTTGCGCTTGTTGGCGTTGACAGCACACCAGGTCGGGGCCATCGCGCGTTCAGCCCACTCCTTCGAGCCGGGCGAGAACCGCATGTTTTCGCCGCCCTTGCGTTCGACCTTGATGACATCGGCGCCGAGAAGGGCCAACTGGTACGTGCCGAACGGCCCGGCAAAGACCTGCGTGAAGTCGAGGATACGAATCCCCTCGAATGGCTTGGTCATTATTCGGCGGCCTCGACATCTTTCGCATCCTCGGCGCGGCGCGCTTTGGCGATCTCCTTTTGCCGATTGAATTCTTCGCGCCGGCGTTCGAGTTCCTCGGCGGGTATGCGCTCGACGTTCGAGTAGTCGAGTTTCCAGTCCGGATTATCGCTCCAGCGAATGGGAGACTGGCGCGTGGTTCGCGGCCCCGTGGCCGACTCGAGCACATCGAGTGCCATCTCCAACGTCGCAGACTGGCAATCGGTGTCATGAGGCTTACCCGCGGGATTGCCCAGCGGGAAGTCGCTGAACAGGAATCGCGGCACGCCGCAATGCTCGACGATGTCCTTGGCGCACCCCATGATCACGGTCGGCAGCCCGTTACTTTCGAGATAGCGGGCCGTCAGGCTGATGGACTGGTGGCACACGGGACAATTGGCCAGGAGGACCGCCACATCGACGGCATCTTCACGCAGGCGGGCAAGCATATCGGGACAATCCTTCTGGATCGTCACCTTGTGGCTGCGATTGGTCGGGGCGCCGTGCATGCGCGGCGCCAGGCTTCCAATGCATCCGTCCCGCGCCAATCTCTTGAGTTGCTCCAGCGGCAACCATGAATGCTTGTCGGTGGCAGTCGTGTGCGTGCGATCGATGCCGACATGAGAGATTCTCAAATCCGGCTCGGGCTCGATTGGCAACGAGTAGACATTGTAAAACTTGGCCGCAGAGTTATAGGGAGCGCCGGGTCCCTGATCCCCCTTGTCGGCCTGAAACGGGGCCGCCGTCGTGATCATTGCGACGCGGCTATCGGTTAGTGGCTTCGACAGTGGTGTGAAAGGGACGTCGACGTATTGGGCCCAGCGGTAAGGCCGCTCATAACCCAGGGCCTGATAGTAGGTGCGTGTACGATACATGTAGGGCACAGGCACGTCGTGCGGAGCGGCGAATCCCATTTCCTGGTCCAAATCGTCTGGCAATGTATCGTTGGCGAGCCTGGTCATAACACCACCTTTGCAAGTTCGTCCCCGGTAAATCTGGCACGTCGTCGACGCTCAAGGAAGGCTTTGCGCCGCGTAGTATGGCCAGAGGCTGGTTGGTTTCAGGTTCATGATTGCGATGGCACGATGTCCGGCAGCTCGAAAGCCGTCACCTTTGGCGCCGAACCGGTGAATTTCTCAACCTCGACCAGCGTTGTATGAGCGATCGGGCCTTGACCCAGACGGGACGTTCCTTTGTCCAGCGTCAGAACATTGGGATTACCATGCTTCTCGCGGCCACGCTCACCAATGGCATCGACCGGATCGAACCAAGCTCCGGTGGGCAGCAAGACGACACCTGAGCGCACATCTTCCGAAATCACTGCTGACGCCAGCGTTTCACCGCGCGCATTGAACAGGCGAATGACATCGCCGGTCTCGATTCCACGCTGTCTGGCATCATCGGGAGACAGCGTCGCCGTTTCGCGACCGTCGACTTTGGCCTCCCGGCTCGGGCCGGCAAAGTCCAATTGCGAATGCAGCTTGTGCACGGGTTGATTTGACATCAAGTGCAGCGGCCATTGTTGTGCCGCCTCCGCGCCAAGCCATTCGGCGGGTTCGAGCCAGACCGGATGACCCGGACAATCGGAATAGCCGAAGCTGTCGATAGTCTCGGAGAAGATTTCGAGCTTGCCTGAGGGCGTCGGCAACGGCTTGGCCAACGGATCCGATCGGTAGTCGCTGTAGACG
>JBPCWB010000018.1:0-5146 GCA_051009955.1 Hyphomicrobiaceae bacterium
CCGGCCTGCCGAACCAGGCGGCGAATGCCATTTGGACGTTTGGATCCGGCGGGCACGGAACGCGCGGTGTTCTGCCGCCGCCATTGATCAAGGCGCGTTATGGCGAGCCGGTGATTGCCCGGATCTACAACAGTCTGCCGCGCAACCGTGCGCGGAATGGCGGATTCGGGCGAAATGAAATCGCCATTCACAACCATAATGCCCACAACGCCTCGGCCAGTGACGGTGCGTCGAATGCGCATTTCTTTCCGGGGCAGTTCTACGATTACCACTGGTCCACTGTCCTTGCGCGAGCCGATACGATTAACACTGGCGCGAGCGATCCCCGGGCATCCGGCCCCGACGGTAACGGCGGCCTGAATCTGGTTCCGGGCGACTTCCGGGAATTGCAGAACACGCTGTGGTTCCATGACCACCGCTTCTTTTTCACGGCGGAAAACGTCTACAAAGGCTTCGCCGGAATGCTGAATTACTACAGCGGGCCGGACCGCGGGAACGAACGGCTGGATGACGGCGTCAACCTGCGTCTGCCGAGCGGCTCACGTCTCGACTGGGGTAATATCGACTTCGATGTCAACCTTATGATTGCCGACTGGGCGACTGACCCGGACGGTCAGTATTTCTTCGACATCTTCAATACAGACGGATTCCTCGGCGATCGGCTGCACGTGAATTTTGCCTATGCGCCCTACATGGAAGTGCTGCCGCGGAAGTACCGGTTTCGTGTGCTGGCGGCCTGCATGTCACGCTGGCTGAAACTGGCATTACTGACAGCACAGGACAATCGTGTGCCGGTTCAGTTGATTGCCAACGACGGGAACTTCCTCGTCAATCCATTGACGCTGAACGAACTCGACATTCAGGGAACCGCTGAACGCTACGACATCATCGTCGACTTCTCGCAGTTCCGGGCTGGTGACAGACTGGAATTGGTCAATCTGCTGGCGCACTCCGACGGCCGGAGGCCTGACCGTCGGATTCCGATTGCCGACATGCGTCAGGGTGATACGCGCGATGATACGGCCGTTGGGCCGGTGATGCAGTTCCGTGTTGTCAGCGAACTGGAAAGCGTCGATGAGCCGGGCTACATTTACACCCGCCGTGATCGCGATCGCAGCCAGGTGCCGCTAACGCTCACCGAACAAATCCCGATCGTCGCACCGGTGCGCGAACGCCATATCGAGTGGGTGCGCGGTGGTGGTGACTCGCGTGACAATCCGGGAGGTGTGTGTATCCCCGATTGCGGCGACACTGAGTCCTTCCCGTGGACCGTCAAAATCAACGGTCAGAGTGCTCATTCACTGAACGCGAACCGCATCTCCAATGTTATTCCGCGGCCTGGGGAGGTGGAGCACTGGACACTCGAGAATGGCGGCGGTGGTTGGGATCATCCAATTCACCTGCACACCGAAGAGGGCGTCACGATCGATCGGGGCTCGAGTCCGATTTCGGCGACCGAGAGGCATGCGCGCAAGGATGTTTGGAAACTTGGTGAAGGGGGGTTGGTCAAGATCCAGGTGACGTTCGGAGAATTTGGTGGTGCTTACGTCAACCACTGTCACAACACGGTCCATGAGGACTTCGCGATGCTCACCCGTTTCGACGTTCTCTCGGATGATGATGACAGCGTGCATGCCGGGATCATTCCAACACCCAACCCGACCCCGGATGGAGTCGAATATCTGACACCGGAAATCCTGCCCGAAGGGGATCCGCGCAATCCCGAATTCCTGCGAAGTCAGCAGGACCAAGCGTCCAATCGCACGGGCAGGCGTAGATCCCGCAAAGCATAATTCGCGGGGATCAACACGCAAATTGTGTGTTGGTCCCCCTGGCCCATCCGGCGAGGACCTAAGATGCGGACATCAATGCCATCCACCAGGCGCCTGTCATTTCAGATTCTCGTCGCTACGCTCTGCACCATGTTGGCATGGATCAATTCGGCACAGGCGGCACCGGAAGGTTCGCGATGGGGTGCGGGTTACTTTCCGAACTTCAAAGTGACCTCGCAGCACGGGCGGCGTTACAACTTTTATGATGATCTGATTGAAAACAAGATCGTTGTCATCAATTTCATCTATACACACTGCCCGGATATCTGCGGTCTGCAAACCGCGAGAATGTCGATCGTTCAGGACAAGCTCGGCGACCGCCTGGGTCGGGATCTCTTCATCTATTCAATCTCACTCGATCCCAAGCGAGATACCGCAAAGGCTCTCAAGGACTACGCGGAGGCGTTCGGTGCGAAGCCCGGCTGGCTGTTTCTGACTGGTGACCCGGCGGAGCTGCATCAGATCCGCTACAAACTGGGCGAACGCAGCCGCTCTCTGGCGGAACATCGCAACGATGCCGTCCTCGGAAATGACCGCACGGGTGAGTGGGGACGGTCTTCGATGATGTTAAATCTCGAACAGCTGACGCGCGACATCATTGAAATGGACCCGAAGGAACGCGAGAGGGTATCCACCAACAGATCGCACAAGTCCTACAGAACGGCACCGAAATACAAACTTGGCAAGCAGCGCGGCCAGGCACTTTTTCTGAAGGCCTGTTCGGCGTGTCACTCAATTGGTATGGGCGAGCGCGTCGGACCCGATCTCGAAGCGGTGTTCGAGCGACGAGCGACGGACTGGCTCGTGCGCTACATGACGAAGCCGGAAGTCATGCGCCGTCAAGGTGACGCTATTGCCTTGCAACTGCGTCGTGCGCATCCGCATGTCAAAATGCCTAATCTCGGCTTGGCAGAGACGGACGCCAGCGATGTTATCGCGTACTTGAGAGCCGAAACCGCTCGCTTGCGGAGAAGCGCAGAGGACTCATCAGTGCGCTAGAACGGATCTCGTGGAGCGACTACTAAGCTTTACAAGCAATAACTGGCACCTCATTCAGCTGTCGCAGTTTGACGGCGCGATTGGCCTCTTAACAATTCCCATGAAAATAGGCGACGGCTTGATCCAGGTTAAAGACCGCGCTGCGCAACATGCCTACGCTTTGACAGTTGTTGAACAGCCAAAGCGTTGTGTGATGTCGTCGACTTGCCGCATCGTATTGATCGACCCCCAGGACGTGTATCGCGAGGGAGTGCGCTGCCTTCTCTCCGAGGAGCCTGGCCTGTGCGTGGTGGACGTCGGCCGGAGCTGGCGGGGAATCAGTAGCAAAATCCAAAATGCACGGCCGGATGTGATTTTGTTTGATATGTCATCCGACGGAACGGCAGCAACGTCTATTGGCAATGTCTGCAAGGAACTGCCCGAAGTTCCCATCATTGCTATGGCAAATGTTCCCAACAAGGACGATCTTATCGCCGCTATCAATGCCGGCGCCAGCGGCTACATTTCGAAACGTGGTGACACCAAGCTGATTGTCGATGCAGTTCATGCCGTCAGCCACGGTCAGATCTACTTTGATCCAAATGTCGCCGCCGAAGCGCTGATGGCCGATCAGAATAATTCGTCCAATACACAGTACTGGCTGACGCCGCGCGAGCGGGACGTGTTGCGGTTGCTTGCAGATGCGCACTCCAACAAGGAAATAGCCGGCATTTTGGACTTGCGCACGACAACCGTGCAGTACGATGTCAAGCGGATCTGCGAAAAGCTGAACGTGCGGAACCGAATCGAGGCCGCGTTACGCGCCGAAGATGCCTTGCTGCAGTGACGACAGCTGCAGTGACGGCGACTGCACTGATGAGGGCTGTTACTCAGCGCCGTCGGACACTGGACCAATCGCATCATCAAGTGCCGGTTTGATTTAGCGCAATCACAATGCGACGTGGGCAGGCGACTGTAACCTCACGGAGTCGCGCGATCGGTCATTGGTGTCTCTGGAAACTGACGAACGAGAGAGGTGGACCCGCCCCCTCAACGATATCTGTCATCGCGTGCCAATAACCTCGTCGATGCAGAAGGCACTGCCGGCAGGTCTGGAAGAAGACGATCGATACTCTGAGCAGCTCAAGCGAGGCACGAGATGGAGCGAACGCCAAGGCGTGGGGATCGGCGAGACGACGACGAGAGCGGAAAGTCTCGTTCGATTTGCCACAACTGCCTGGCGCGACAAATGGGGCTGTGCCAGGCCCTGAAGAAGCACGAATCGACACTGCTCGAGCGGCACTTGGCGCGCCGCTTCTGTCTGGCACGCGGTCAGCATCTCTACGACGAGGGTGATGCCGGCAAAGAGGTCTTCAGTCTGATCAAAGGCTGGGTTCTCGCCTACCATCAAATGGCGGACGGGCGCCGACAGGGATTGGAAGTCCTTCTGCCGGGTGCCTTCTTTGGCATGCAGCCTGTCGATGGAGCGGCCTTGACCCACTCGGCCATTTGTTTAACGGACGTCGATGTTTGTTGCTTTCCATTTGAAGCCGTCGTCGACTTGGTCCAGGAACATCCGGACGTTGGATTACAGGCGTTGCGCATGTGCGCACAAGATCGCATTCGACTTCACGATCATATCGTCAACGTCGGAAGGCGTTCCGCTCGCCAACGCGTTGCTTACTTTCTCGTTGACCTTCTTCAGCGCCTGCGGATTAGGAGCCAGGCAACGGATCACGTGACCGTGCCGCTCAATCAACAGGAGTTGGGGGACATTCTCGGGCTCACGCCTGTGCATCTCAATCGCGTATTCAGGGGGTTCAGAGAACTTGGTCTCATCAGTACGCAGCGCGGTATGATTGATATCATTGATGCCGCCGGCCTGGCTGCCATTGTC
The DNA here is from genome assembly GCA_051009955.1 of Hyphomicrobiaceae bacterium. GTDB lineage: Bacteria > Pseudomonadota > Alphaproteobacteria > Rhizobiales > Hyphomicrobiaceae > Tectiglobus. The sequence goes on from JBPCWB010000018.1 coordinate 4,708, forward strand.
AATGAAAAGTCTCCATCACAAGCAGGGCGCGCGCGCAAGCCCACGGATTGAAATTAGGTTGGACTGGAGACCCTGTCGATTGTGCCTCGTGGTACCGGCCAAGTTTATTGAATGGTGGGCGACGCGCTGGATCAGCTGCAATTCAAACCGACAGTCATCATCCAAGCGAATACGTCGAACCGCAACTGTACTTGGGTGAAAACGTCTCCCTTTTATTCTAGATGCGGTGAGTTGCCTATTGATCGCCGTTTGTTTCGCGCGGATTTTGCCCGCTTTTTCTGCTGGGCTGGCGGGCGCCTTCGAGTCCGTCATAGAAGTCGGTCACCGGCACATTAAAAAAAACACTCAGATCATAGAGATGACGGGCTGAGATGACTTCACGACCAAGTTCAAAGGCTGCGTATCGTTCCAGGGAGATGCTCAAGATATTGGCGAGCTT
>JBPCWB010000019.1:0-5582 GCA_051009955.1 Hyphomicrobiaceae bacterium
TCAACTCTGATCAGGCGTCCGTCAACATCAACACGGTTTTGAACGTAATCCGGCCTGGGGACGTGATAGACGGCGCTGATCCAGCACTTGTAGGGCGCAAGGCATTCGTTGAGATGAAGGATCTGAAACGAGCGTCCCGGCATATCGCGATACTGGACAAACATCCGTTCGCAGTGATCATTGTCGCCTGGCGCGACCTCGAGTTCGCGACCATTATTCAGGGAAATGTTCTGCAATCCCAGGCGTTCGACGATCTTTGCGCGGTATTCCGTGCTTTCCTCGAAAATCGGCCGTCTTTGACAAAAGATCACCGGCGTTGCCGGATCGATGTCCGAGATCATCTTGAGGACGACGACGCTGGACGCCATCAGCGAAGCCGTCACGACAATTTCGCCCGGAAAGCGCTCTTTGATGAGGTAGTGCAACAATTCGGGTGTCGTCAGGTCGACACTGATCTTTCGGATCTCTTGCCTAGGCGTCATTGGACCCAACTCCAAGCGGACAATACCGATCAGAGTAGCTCACGAACAAGACGATACGAAGTAAAAACTGTGCACCGCTAGCGAAGCGAACGGGTGACCGCTGGCCACCCGTTGTTGTCGTCAGGCCGCAATATCTGCGTGGAGATGGCCTGAAACACAGCCAACATGCCGGTGGTCGGTGCCGCAGCATCCCCCAACCACACGCAGGCTCGGCAAGATCCGTCCAAACTTGGCATGAAGCTGTCCGAATTCCTCCGGGTCGCCATCGTCCAACGTCTCGGCGACATCGAGCTCGGCATGGCTGAGACGCGAGGCGTTTGCACGGACACCGCCGACGCGCGTCAACCATCCCTCGCCTTTGGCAAGGACATCGCTGAAGTGGTCCGGATGGGCGCAATTCACCATGTAGTAAATCGGTGCTGTTGCAGTTGCGGCGTCGACGGCGGCGATTGCGTCGCCAAGCGTCTCACCGGTGGGAAGCCGGCCGTCGGTCTCTACCGTAAACGACACGACGACAGGCAGGTGTTCCTCGGTGGCGGCCTGCACAATTCCTGTTGCCTCGCCGACATTGGTCATGGTGATCGCCGAAATCATGTCGACACCGGACTGGGAGAGGGTCTGGATCTGAGGGCCATGCATCTCCCGCGCTGTCGCCGCGTCAGGCACGTCTTCCGGGGCATAGCCGTCGCCGGCAGGCCCGATCACGCCATTGAGTAGGATCGGTGAAACGTGCGTCTGCCACGTGTCGCGGATCTCCTGCGCAAAGCCGACAGCGTCGCGGCTCAATCGCAGCAGGTCTTCGCGGCTCCGCCCGAGCTGAGCACTCCATTCGACACATCCCCTCCAGGTGTTTGTATCAAGAACGAAACCGGTGCGTGCTGTTTGTGCAATGGCGAGGAACTGATCGAAGTACCCTCGCATTGCGGTACGGGCCGCGTCATCATCCATCAATACGATCGCGGCAAACTCGGGTGCTGTAAATCCCTGCTGAAAAAACAACCACGTTTCGAAGCCACCATCCGTCAGGAATGGTCGCTCGGTCGTTATCAGTCGCTCTATGCCTGTCATCGGGCATCTCCATCAATTGCGAAAAGACTAGCTTGTGGAGCGATATGTAACCGAGGGAACAGATACGGACAGGCGACTTGCGGTACTGAAACTGGCGAATTTTTCTATTCGTGAAATCAATGCAGTAAGCGTCGTGCGCATCGCGGCTGTTGGTCAAGCGAGGCGAAATCCGTACCGGCGGTACTGTACTAACGGTGCAGTTTTGGGAGGAAAGCAGCTTGGCACGTGGAACAGAGACACGCAGGAAGATCCTGGACGTCGCCCAGGATGCGGTGTTGGCGAAGGGCTTCGATGGCACCTCGATCGAGGAAATCGTGGCCAATGCCGAGATTACGAAGAGCGGATTCTTTTATCATTTCCGGGATAAGAACGCATTGGCTCGGGCGCTCATCGAACGGCACATCGAGGTCGAGGAGCAGCTGTTCGACGACATTCTCGGTCGGGCGCGGGACCTCACCGATGATCCACTGCAGGCGGCACTGGTCGGCCTGAAGCTGCTTGCAGAACTGATTGAGGACATGCCTGAGGGCCATCCGGGATGCGTGGTGGCGACCGCAATTTACCAGGATCGGCTGTTCAATCGGGATGTGCGCGAGGCCAACCGCCGTGCCGTACTCGGCTGGCGACGGCGGTTTCGCGAGATGTTCGATAATATCGCTGAAGTCTATCCAATGCGCGACGATGTCGATCTCGATCATCTCTCGGACATGGTCAGCTCCGTCATCGAAGGCGGCATTGTCATGGCGCGGGCCGTGGGTGAACCGATGCTGACGGCGCAGCAAATCATGCTGCTGCGTTCCTACGTCAAGTTGCTGTTCTCACCAAGGCTCCAGTAAGGGCCCAAGAGTAGCTGGATGCCAGGCAGTTCCTCACGTCACGCAGTCCCAGGTGCGGTGTTGGCTTTGAGCATCTCGCAGCCTGCATGCGATCAGCGTCACTAGGTTTGACGCTGATGCAGTTCATGCCCCGGGCCAGATAGGTTCGCGGGCGAGCACGTCTCGGGCAACTTCGCCGGGAACAACCGCAAAGACCGGAAACCGGATCGCCAGGCGCTCCGCCTCAGCGACGATCGCAGTGAGGATCATGTCGGTGGAATACCGGCTCGAAAAATGCCCGAGAACGAGCGCCTTGAGATCGAGTTGAGAGGCTGCGCGCAGAACTGCGCCAAGTTCGGCGTGGCCGCGATCGGCTTCGTCAGGGGCGATGAATGTGGCCTCGTGTGCGAGAACTTCGATGCCGTTCCAGCGCGCAATATCGAATTGTGGGGTGTCACCTGAGAAACCAAATAGGCGGCGGTCGGTCCGCTCGGTGACATGGTTCTCGCCGTGCTCCGTGCGCAGGCGCGCGATCTCGCGTCCAGGCGATCCTTTGAATTCTGCGCGAAGCTTGCGTCGCCGCTCGATCAACGCAAAATCGAGGCTCTTGACCTGATCGGGGTGGCCGCCAGTCGGCCGTTGAATGTGGTCATTTTCGCCGACTTCAACGACATAGTTCTTGGCAATTTCGATATTCGTTCCGCCCTCGACCGGCACCCAGGCACATTTCGCAAGGCCGGGATCAAATCGCTCGAGGAAATCCTTCAGAGCCGGGAATGAGCCACTGTCCTTGGGATAGTAAAAGGTCGGTGGGTTCGGTGGATGGGCTGCGAGCTGGTAGAACTGGACCAAACCACCGAGGTGATCGCGATCGGCATGGCTCAGAAATACGTGGCGAACCTTGTTGCACTTGCTGCCAAGCTGCGCAGCGGCTCCGTCGCCGACATCGAACAGGATGCGGAGTTCGTCGAGGAAATACCAGGTTGCAAACCGCGCCGTGGAAAATCCTGTAATCGTAAGTGGAGTAGCCATCGATAGGTCCACAGCAGTTTTCAAAAGGTCAGGGCGGTCAACCGAGTATGGTCACGCTAACTGCAGTCCTGAACTCTAACCTGATAAAGCAAATGGGTGCGCGAAACGATCATGGCAAACGTCAAGAGTGCGCCCAAAGTGTGTCGACGGCAGCGGCGATCATTGATCGATAAGGAACTTACACTCCGCGCATGAAGGCCCTCTTCATGATCAGCTCGCGCGGTTGGTCGCTGTTCAGCTCCGGGGAACCCCAACACCGTCGAGTTCAGCCGATGGTTCCCCGTCAGATGTCATATGATGCGGTGTGTGCATGTTTGGGTCAGCCGCCGCGATATCGCCCAGCCCCGCGGTCCTGCAGTCCGTAGAGGCCGATGGCCAAAGGGATGAACCATGGCTTCCCCCAATACAAAGGAACCGATCGTGGCGGTGGTCCGTCGAACACGGAATTTGCTTCAGGAGATCCGAGTATCTTTTGTGCCGCTTTTTCGCCCAGCCACCGCGCCCAGACCACACCCGAGCCACAATAACCGCAGGCATAGACGACACCGTCATGTTCGAACAGCCGCGGGCGCTCGTCGCGGCTGAAGGCGACATACCCGTTCCAGGAGTATTCGATGCTGACGTCGGCGAGTTCTGGGAAGATGTGGACCAGTCCGTTCTTGATATGCTGAATATTGCGGTGAGGGTCCTTCGACAACATTGTCTCACGGCCACCGATGACGATTCGTCGCCCGTCAGGAGACGGCCGGTAGTAACGATAGAGTTTGCGCACCTCGCTCATGGCACGCCCGTGTGGCATGAGGTGGCTCATTAAATTTTCTGATAGTGGTTCGGTCACGATGATCCTGCTGGTGACCGGCACCAGTCGACGCCGCAGCCACGGGTTGGCTTCGTCCGTGTAACCGTTCGTCGCCATGACGATGTTTCTGCACGACATCTTGCCGCGCGCGGTTGCGACTTCAAATTGATCTCCGCTGCGTTGATAGCCGTTGACTGCGGTCTCGCCGTGGATCGTTGCGCCTGCCTTGCTTGCCGCGGCGATCAGACCCGCGTGCAGCTTGGCCGGGTTCAGGTGGCCGGAATCCAGCCGCATCATGCCACCGAAGTAAAGCGTGCTGCCGACTTCTCGACTTTGATCGCTGCGCGGCACCATTTCAGCACCGACATCGAAGTGGCGATTCAGGAGATCGCATTCGCGGCCTAGCGCGTCGTAGTCGTTCGGATGGAGCGCCGCCATGAACCTCCCGTGGCGCCGCACATCGCAGTCGATTCCTTCTTCGTCGATGAAGCACCACAGATCTGTCCGCGCATCTTCCGCTTCTTGGTAGAGAGTTATGGCCTGGGTTTTGCCCAAGCGCGCAATCGCCTCCGCAAAATTGAGACGCAGACTGCCACTCGCGATCCCACCATTTCTCGTCGACGCTCCCTCGCCCGGCCGTTGGCTGTCGAAGACCTGAACACGACGCCCCGCCTTGGCGAGCACTCGCGCGGCGGCAAGACCAGTGTAGCCGGCTCCAACGACAACGACGTCGCAGTCGGATTGAATGGATTGGGACGGCAACGCCGGAGGTTCTGCAAACTCCCACCAATACGGTCGTTGAGTAACTGCGGATTCGCGCTGATCGGACATACCAAACGGCCTCCCAGGTTCAGTTCCCAGCCTTGCCAGTTTTCGCATACCCGCGCCTTGATCGCTGTTGCCATTGATCTATACGTGGCTCTTGGCGCCGAGCGCTTTTCAACAAGGCTCTATCGATCGGGTATCGCGGCGGCCTGCCCGCTTAGGAGGCGGTACTATCACTGAGTACGGCGTGGTATCAACTTGCCCCCAAGATTTTGGTCGCGACAGGTGCGGTCAAAGTTCTCGAAGTGCGAACGCGCAGGTGGGTTTTACTTGTCGCGCCAGCCTCGACTGCGATAACCAAAGGGCCTGGAACCGCCGATTGCCGCGAAGAGGTTGGCGGAACGCATTTCGTTGGAGCTGGCTCGCGTTGGTCGTTCGCGAACCGATTGGGCCGCAAGGGCACAACAGATCGAATTGATGGATTGTGAGTCGCATGCGTGTTGGAGTGGAGGTCGGTGGCACATTTACTGACTTGGTTGTCGTGCAGGACGGCACCGTCAAGATCGCCAAAGTGCCAAGTACGCCAGATCAGCCCGACGTCGGCGCGCTGAATGCGATCTC
>JBPCWB010000020.1:0-13962 GCA_051009955.1 Hyphomicrobiaceae bacterium
ACTCATCGCCGGAACCGGATTGGCCAACGCACCGCTGTTCCAAGTGTCAGCCATAACCGGTGATGGAATTGATGCGCTGCGCGAACATCTTGTCACGTGTTCCGAAACCTTGCCGCAGAGGCCGGTACAACACAATTTTCGCCTCGCCGTGGACCGCCGGTTCGACATCTCCGGCGCCGGGCTGGTGGTCACTGGAACGGTGTTCTCAGGTTCGCTCAACGTTGGCGAAAGCATCAGCATTCTCGGCGCCGACATGCGCCTGCGCGTGCGCGCAATTCATGCGCAAAACGCAGAGGCGGACGTCGCCGTGGCCGGACAACGGTGCGCGCTCAATCTTGCAGGGCCGGAATTGCGCAAAGACAGGATCGGCCGCGGCGATTGGGTCGTTGCGGGTGCGGTGCCGGCGCCAGTGCGCAAGCTCGATGCGAACTTTCGCTTGCTGGCCAGCGAACAACGACCAGCTGCCAACTGGACGCCGGTGCATGTTCATATCGCCGCGGCCGAGACCACCGGACGCCTGGTGACGCTGGAGGGCCGATCAATCGCTCCCGACACGCACGGGTTGGTGCAATTGGTTATGGACAGACCACTGGGCGCCGTGCATGGCGACCATTTCATCCTGCGCGATCAATCCGCCAAACGCACGATTGGAGGTGGTGTCGTGATCGACGTCTACCCGCCTGCGCGTGGCCGTTCCCGACCCGAACGACTCGCGTGGTTGCGAGGCTCCATAACCGACGATAGTGCGGCTGCATTGTCAGACTTGTTGCGGACGTCCGAACAAGGCGTGGATCTTGTGCAGTTCGCGGCAAATCGGAACCTCACCGAGGCCGAATCCACGAGTATTGAATCCCAAGTCGAGGCGCGGATCATAGCGATCGACGATGGCCGTCTGGCGTTCGCGCCATCTCGCTGGGGACAATTGAAACAGGCCGCGGTCGACCGCCTCAAGTCCTGGCATAAATCGGAACCTGGGACGATCGGACTTAGTGAGAGCCGCGTGCTGGAGGGAGCCCCGATCCGGGTCTCGAATGAGATTGCTGCTGCCGTTGCCAGTGAATTGGTGAGCGAGGGCGCCGCCGTCCGGCAGGAGTTCGGTATTCGTCTGCCAACACATGCGGCCAGGTTGCAGGGCGCCGATGCCAAGCTCTGGCAGATGGTTGAGAAGGCATTCGAAGATTCGGGATTTCGGCCGCTGACGGCGCGCGAAATCGCATCTTCTGCCAACAGCCAATTGAAAATCATCGAATCGCTATTGCTGCGTGCTGGCCGGCTCGGTCTTGTGGCGCGGATCTCCAAGACCAGATTCGTCACGCCGTCGACGATTGAAGCGCTACAGCAGATTGCGAATCGGCTTGCGGCCCAATCCGACGACGGTCTCCTCATGGTGACCGAATTTCGAGACGCCAGTGGTATCGGGCGTAATATGTCAATCGAAGTTCTGGAGTACTTCGACAAACAGAAGTTCACCCAGCGACAAGGTGACGGACGCATCCTGTTACATCGGGTCGACGCAGATGCAGCAACCGATTAGTGGTCGTTAATGTTGCAATGACCTGATGTCACGTGACGTATGCAGGACCATGCCGGCAGCGGGTCGGTCATCGGGCAACAATGTCCAGACTTCGCAAAAACGCTGGCGTATGGCAGTTAATCAGTTGTCGTTATTGAAGACATTCGCCGTCCAACTTTGGGCTGGCGGTTTTCGCTTGGTTGGTCGGCGAGGGCGCGAGGCCGGTTTCACTGGCTGGACTTTTGCCGGCGCGGCACTGCGGACCAACTTGGCTCTCGGCGGCTTGGGCCGGACCGCCGCAACAGGCACAGCCCCATCGCGCGGTTTGTTTGATTTTTTCTTTTTGACGGTCTTCGCGGCCACCTCAGCTGAACCAGGATTCAAGATGACGACACCAGCGAGTAAGTCCACGCTCTCGATCTGCCCCGGCTGCGCCGGGCCCGCAGGTCCATCTGCAGGCTGCGCAAGTGCTGCGGGACGGCATGATAAAATTAGCACACCGGCCAGCAAAGCCGCTCGCCAGCCTCTTCGATCGTACGGCGTGCCCAGCATGACCTTCCTCATCATTGATTGAGAGACACAGTCTCGATCATGTGATTCGCTCATGTCGATAGCACCCGGTCGCTGGCCAAACCCTGTCGATGCCAGCCTCGACACAAACGAATCAGTTTGCATAACAATAATCTATCATAGGTGTCAGATCCGACGGACGCACCGATTATTCTCTGTTCTGGCATTCTGTGGCGGTCAAAAAACCAGCATGCCGATCAGACGACAGCAGAATAAAGCGAGCTAAATTTCTGACAAGATTGACGATATTGTTCTCTTCGGATCTTTGCCGACAGCCGTGGATATCGTAATCAAAAATGCGGGATTACTATGCCATCTTGGGCGTGCCCAGCAGGGCCGACCAGACAGCCATCCGATCCGCCTATCATTCCCAGGCGCGAAAGTTCCATCCGGACGTCAGCGGAAACGATCCAGCAGCGGGCGATCAAATCAGGCTCGTCAACAAAGCCTACGAGATCCTCGGTAATCCCAGGTTGCGCCAAATCTACGACGATGGCCGCGCACAGGCCCGGAACCATGGCACGCGCCGTCTGCGGCCAATGTTGGTAGCATCGGTCCTTGCAAGTATCTTGACTACTTTTGCAACCCTTGCGTATTACGACCGGCTGCCACTATCGGCATCCACCCGCCCCATGCCGAAACAACTGAAGCAGGCGTCCAAGGCAGCTCAGGATTCATTGGGCCAAGTGCAGCAGCCGGGTCAGCAGGTGACGTTGAGCCAGGATGATGTCGCGCAAAGTCTGGCTGAGCCGTCATCAACTGAGGCTGCGTTGCCGTTCGATTCGCAAGGCCTGGCAGTGCCACATCGTGCCGGTGACCAGCATCCTGAAAGCCTGCCAAACACGCGACAGACTCACGCTGCGGAGCAAAGTGATCAGCGCGGCTCCGATTCGCCGGAAAACGCGTCAACAAAACTGGCGGTCGCCAATCCGAGCGCCCAAGCCGCGCCGTCGAAGCAGCGACGGATCAGATCGCAATCGAACCGGCCGCTGCGACACGGGTCTGACCAGGCAATTGAACCCGGGGTGCGAAAGCAGCCCAAGCGAAGCTCGCAGAGACGGACAGGCATCCGGCAACGGCAAGCGCAAGTTCGGTCTGCGGTTGGTCGCGGCGACCGGGCGCGTGTCCCGCGGATGCACGACCACCCGGCCGTATCGCGCCGCCGCGGGTCACCCCGGGCCTGGCCCAAACCCGAATATGGACCTCCTTTTGAGCGCAACGGCGACGGCTGGCTTAGTGATCAGTATGTCTGGCGTCGCGTGGCCAAGGCTTGGTCTCCCAGGTTCCGTGTTCGAACGACGCTCATGGATGTTCCCCCTGAGCTCGCGTCCTGTCAGGCCTTCGAACTGCGCGCCATGAGGCATGACGTGCACATTCATGCCATGCGTGCGTATTTTAGCGATGGGAGCAGCCAGATCTTGCCGCATCACGGTCTTCTCGAGGACGGCCATACGACTCCCGCGTTCCAGCTTTGCCGTTATCGCGCAAACTTGGATCGCCTTGAGGTAACGCATCAGTCGGCATTCAACCTTGAGGGGCCGGGCTGGCTGGAAGTCTGGGCGCTGCAGAATGGGGGATGAAACGAGGACTGATCGCTGGCTCGTTTGCCAATTATGCGTCTACAGAACGCGTAGACCATTATCATCCCTGCAATGACGATGTATTCCGGCTCTGATATTCTGCGAGTTTCGCATCTTTTTTCTTTTTGAGCAGGATTTGTCATTGATCTGATATAATTAAGGTTGTAAAGATTTAATGGGAGTGCGGAGAGGATGAATACGGCTTGCCACAGCGAAACCCAACGTATTTTTCCGAAGTCATATTGGACGCCGTAAATTGTATTGAGAAGCGGTGGGCGTTCAGGTGGCCCCGGGAGCCGAACTCTACGCACTCCCCTCTTCCTCAGAGCAGGTCGTCATCTGACAAGGTCGCGACATCGGGGTGATCAGTCGGCGCATCCGGGGCGCCGTTCTGCCGCCTCGTGTTTGATCGGCCCCGCTCGCCAGAGTCGCGCGCTATGCTGTCTTCGATGTCAACGAGATCAATGAACTGATCAGCCTGCCGCCGCAAATCGTCAGATATCATTGGAGGCTTGGTTTCGAGCGTCGAGACGACACTCACGCGGCACCCCAGTTCCTGCAGTGTCGAGACGAGGACACGGAAATCGCCATCGCCCGTAAAAAGAACGATGTGGTCGAGGCTTCGTGCCAACTGCATGGCATCGACCGTCAGCTCAATGTCCATGCTGCATTTGGTCTTGCGGCGCCCGCTGGAGTCGAGAAAATTTTTGGTTGGCTTGGTCACGGTCGTGAAGCCGTTGTACTCCAGCCAATCGATCAGTGGTCGAATTGACGAGAACTCCTGATCTTCGGACAGTGCTGTGTAGTAGATCGCCCGCAGCAGCCGGCCGCGCTGGCGGAAAAATTCCAGCAGCTTGCGATAGTCGATATCGAAGCCAAGCGCACGTGCTGTTCCGTGAAAATTCGCGCCATCAATAAAGAGCGCAATTTTTTCTTTTTCGCGAAAGTACAAGTGAGTTTCCGAAGGTCTTGGTTGTCTAAACTCAGTGATCAGCCGGATTTATTCCAACAACGGACGTGTAACAGACCAACATTCGCCACAGATTGCCAAATACAATGTTGGTTTACACAACTCGCCACGCGGACAGAACACGAGTGATATACAACGTCGAGTGCGGCCTTTAACTGATTCCGCTTTCAAAATGCCGCGACCTACGTATTGTACGATCTTCACGCCAATTGCTCAATATAAAATCGTATACTGTACGCTTTTTGAAAAAAGAATTGCTCGTATTCCATTTGTGATCTGATTGCGATTGATTGCTGACGCTGAATAATTAATAAGTATACTGATGAATATGCATAACCCCATTAGCTCAGAAGGCATACGCCCGGTCCAAGCACGGATGGCCCGTGCCGGACTGGCTATGACGATACGTCAGCTCGCCCAGCTCACAGGTCTCGACAAAGCAACGATCGTTCGTTTCGAGATGGGGCACACTGTCCGGCGGGAAACCGTATCGCGAATCCGCGCGGCGCTGGAAACAGCGGGTGCCCGCTTCCTCGACGGTCACGGTGAGGACCGCGCCGGCGTTGACGTCCCGTTGCACAGCCGCCTGCCTGAGTCGGATGCGGAACAATCCCAGCAATGACAAAGCACGGGGCAGGACTCAACCGGTCGCTCTGATTTTTGCTGTGCGCCGGCGGACTATCCAGGCGACCATGGACGATTGGAACGGAGGCTAATCCGCTCGGCCTGCGAACCTCTGGCCCACTCAGACGGCGCAGATTGGACTGCCGGTCGACTGCCCCACCGGCACAGTGGATCCAGGACGGTCAACGCCATGACGGCAGTTCGTGGGGCGAGACGTGCAACTGAGATTGGCGTCGGCGGCCTGATCAATTACAGTGCGTGTAACGGAAAGGAATCGCACCCTGGTGGGGCGCCCGGTCTTCAAAACCGGTGAGGGGCGTCAGACGTCCCTGGTGGGTTCGACTCCCACTCTTTTCCGCCAATTATCTCTCGCGGGAGTTCGCTTACCTCATCCATCCCGGAAAAACGCAAGAAACTTTTCCAACACCGCCTCCGGCGCTTCCTCCTGCACGTAGTGCCCGCAGTCGATCGCACCGCCCTGACAGTCGCCATCGATATACGTGCGCCAGATCGGCAGTAAGTCACCGTAGACCGTGCCGGTGTGGCTGCGTGCGCCCCAGATAATGAGTGTCGGATTTTCGACGCGGCGCCCTGAATCAAAGTCGGCGTTGTCCATTTCGAGATCGCTAGTCGGGCAGGCGCGGTAATCCTCACATGACGCCCGGATTGTCTTCCAGGTGAAGCATCGGACGTACTCGGCAAAGGCTTCTTCTGTGAATGGTGCGAGACCGATTCCCTTCTTGGAGAGCTTCTTCTCCATGAAGTACTCCGGCGGGACGCCGGCCATCATCCGTTCCGGCATGTCGGCGGGTTGGGCCATGAATATCCAATGCCAGGACTTCATGGCCCAGTCCTTGGAGACGTTGGTCCAGACATGGCGGTTTGGAAGAATGTCGACCAGAGCCGCCTTGCGCACTGCCCCCGGATGATCAAGACAGAGCCGATGCACAGTGCGCGCGCCGCGGTCGTGTCCCGCAACGTGGAACGTGTCATGGCCGAGGGTCCGCATGACCTCGAGCTGGTCCCGCGCCATGGCCCTGAACGAGTAATTGATATGATTTTCACCGCCATCGTCGGGCCCGATGCTATCGCCATAACCGCGCAGGTCGGTCGCGACGACGGTAAAGTGTTTCGCCAATTGATTTGCGATCTTGTGCCAGCTCACGTGGCTCATTGGATTGCCGTGCAAGAGCAAAAGTGGTGGACCGCTGCCGCCATGCCGCAGCCGGATGCGCGCCGGGCCAAAGCCACGGTCGGAAACATCGATATCGGTTTTTGTGAAGCCTTCGAACATGTTTCGGCGGTCCTCGGAAGCGGGTGGGATTCGGTTGCGTGCGCTAGCGTGGTTGGTCGCCGCGCAGCATGACGCGATAGAGATAACGGGTCTGCGAGTGATCGTAATCACCGTTCGCCTTGTGCAGTAGACAGCGGTTATCCCACATGACGAGATCGCCGACGCGCCAGCGGTGGCGATACTGATATTTCTCCTGCGTGCTGTGCTTGAGCAGAGAATCGAGCAAGTCGAGTGCCTCGGACTCTTCCATATCCGAGATCTCCTCAATGCGGATCGGATTGATGTAGAGTGCCTTGCGGTCGTTTTCGGGATGAGTGCGCACGAGCGGATGAAAAACCGCTTTTGGGACCTCGCGGTCATTGCCCTGCGGCAGGCTCATCAACTTTCGCGTGCTATGTTTTGACTGATAGACGTGCTTGGCTGTTTTCCCGGCGATCAGGGCTTTGGTGTCCTCCGGCAACTCTTCGTATGCGCGACACATATTGACGAACTGCGTATCGCCGCCGCTGTCCGGCAGCTGCACGGCGAGCAAGACCGTGGCCTTCGGTGGCTGCGCATCGTTGGAGTGGTCCGTGTGATACCCTTCGCCGGGAATGTAGCGCTTTCCGTCGGCAAATCGATCTTGGTTGGAAATGTAATGGATTTGCGGGCACTCCGGCAGGGCGAAGCGTGCGTTGTGCTGCGGAAAGACGTCGCCGAAGTAGTGCACGGCGTGCAGCATTTGCTGCGGCGTCATTGCCTGGTCACGCACAACCAACACCGAGTGCTGGACGAACGCCCTGTTGAGGGCCGCTGCGACATCAGCTTCCAGGTCCGCGGTCAGATCGACACCCGTGACCTCAGCCCCAAGATGGTCAGTCAAAGACCGTATGTGCATACTCATTCTTGCGATCTCACCCAATAGTTCAAGACAGGGTACTGGCTTGCCGGCCAGCCACCAAGCAATCCTTCGCAGTAGACCGCAGCGCTGAATCACAGTCGGATCGCAGCCCATCTACATTTTCTATTCGCATTTGATCGACAAGGCTGGCATTGCTGTTGAAAATTAGTTGTGCCAACCGTGCAATCGTGGATGTTGAACACGATGCTCAGGGGACAGCCGAATACACCGGTGGCGGCAGCGGCGACGAGCGAGGATACGATCTGATGGCCAAACTGGACGATGTAGCCGAACGACGGGAATGGACCGACGCGATCAATTCCGTGATCGCCTTTGAAGGCACAGGGGTCGCGGACGACATTCTTGAAGAAGTGGTTGCCGAGGCCCGCCGCTCAGGCGCCAAACTGCCGTTCGCTGCACACACGGCCTATATCAATACGATCCCGCCGGAAAAACAGCCGCCGCATCCCGGCAATCGCCAGCTGGAAGGCCGGATCCGAGCGGCGATCCGCTGGAACGCCGCCGCGATTGTCCTCAAAGCGAACAAAGAAAGTTCCGAACTCGGCGGTCACATTGCATCATTCCAATCCGCGTCCATGCTTTATGATACCGGGTTTATGCACTTCTGGCGTGCCGCCTCGGACGGCCACGGCGGCGATCTGATCTATTATCAGGGCCATTCATCGCCGGGTATCTATGCGCGCGCATTTGTCGAGGGACGCCTGACCGAAAAGCAGCTCGAGAATTTCCGCCAGGAAGTCGATGGCAACGGTTTGTCGTCTTACCCGCATCCCTGGCTGATGCCGAATTTCTGGCAGTTCCCCACGGTCTCGATGGGTCTCGGACCGATCACGTCGATTTATCTCGCGCGATTCCTGAAATATCTGCACCATCGCGGACTGGCCGATACCAGCCAGCGCAAGATCTGGGTCTTCTGCGGCGACGGCGAAATGGACGAACCCGAAAGTCTGGGTGCGATTTCCCTCGCCGGCCGTGAGAAACTCGACAATCTGATCTTCGTCATCAACTGCAATCTGCAGCGCCTCGACGGTCCGGTCCGCGGCAACGGAAAGATCGTGCAGGAACTTGAAGGCAACTTCCGCGGCACTGGTTGGAATGTCATCAAAGTGCTTTGGGGCTCGCAGTGGGACGAACTTCTGTCGCGCGACACGACCGGCCGCCTGCGCCAGTTGATGGAGGAATGTGTCGACGGCGACTATCAGGACTTCAAGTCCAAGGACGGCGCCTACGTGCGCGAGAAATTCTTCGGCAGGTATCCGGAAACCGCGGCCATGGTGGCCGATTGGTCGGACGACAAGATCTGGCTGCTGACCCGCGGCGGGCATGACCCGTTGAAAGTTTACGCCGCCTACAAAGCTGCGGTGGAACATCCGGGGCAGCCATCGCTGATCCTTGCAAAGACGGTCAAAGGGTACGGCATGGGTGATGCCGGTGAAGGTCAGATGATCTCGCACCAGGCCAAGAAGATGGATCTCGATGCTCTGACCCAGTTCCGCGACCGGTTCCGCATTCCGGTCAGCGATGCGGATCTTCCGAACCTACCCTTCATCAAGCTCGCCGAAGGGTCCGAAGAAGAGACGTATCTCCACGATCGGCGCAAGGCGCTTGGCGGCTATCTGCCGGACCGCCGGCAGCGGGCTGATGAAACACTAACAGTGCCCGCCCTCGACTCTTTCAAAGGCCAGTTGGAATCGACGGGCGAGCGGCAGATCTCGACGACAATGGCCTTCGTGCGGATTCTCAATTCGCTGATGCGCGATAAAACGATTGGTAACCGGATCGTCCCGATCGTGCCCGACGAAAGCCGGACTTTTGGCATGGAGGGTATGTTCCGGCAGTACGGTATCTTCAGTCAGGTCGGCCAGCTTTATCATCCGCAGGATGCCGACCAGTTGATGTTCTACAAGGAAGACAAAACCGGCCAGGTTCTCCAGGAAGGTATCAATGAGGCCGGTGCCATGTCGTCATGGATCGCAGCCGCGACAAGCTATTCGACGTCGAACGTCATCACGATTCCCTTCTACATCTTCTACTCGATGTTCGGCTTTCAGCGCGTTCACGATTTATGCTGGGCAGCCGGCGATAGCCGGGCCCGCGGATTTTTGATCGGCGGGACATCCGGTCGAACCACGCTGAATGGCGAGGGGCTGCAGCATGAGGATGGTCACAGTCACTTGTTCGCCGCAACCATACCCAACTGCATTTCCTACGACCCAACGTTCGCCTACGAAGTCGCCGTCATTGTCCAGAACGGGTTGCGGCGCATGGTCGAGAAGCAGGATGATGTCTTCTACTACATCACGACGCTGAATGAGAATTATCAACATCCCGCCATGCCGGAGGGTGTCGAAGAAGGTATCGTCAAAGGGATCTACCGGCTGCGGTCGGGGCCGCCGTCCGGACAGCGCCATTCGGTCAAACTGCTTGGCAGCGGCGCCATCCTCAACGAGGTCATTGCTGGTGCGCAACTGCTGCAGGATGATTTCGGCATTGCGGCAGACATCTTTTCCGTGACCAGCTTTACGGAATTGGCTCGCGAGGCCGAGGCTGTCGCGCGCTGGAACCTCCTGCATCCGGAGGAACCAGCAAAGACGCCATACGTGTCGCAAGTGCTGGCACAGGGCTGTGACGGTCCGGTCATCGCGTCCACCGACTATATGAAGCTGTTCGCCGAGCAGATTCGTCCGCATGTGGGCGACCGTTACCACGTACTCGGAACAGACGGCTTCGGCCGCTCCGATTACCGCCGTAAGCTGCGCGCACACTTTGAGGTCGACCGCCACTTCGTCGCTGTTGCCGCACTCAAGGCGCTGGCGGAAGAGAATAAGATCCCATCCACACAGGTTTCCGAAGCCCTGCGCAAGTACGGCATTGATCCGAACAAGCCGGATCCGGCCCACGCCTAGTCCGCCGGGGCTATCTTCGCCTCGTCAAAAGACCAACAAGAGCAGAATTCATGTCAGTCATAGAAATCAAGGTCCCCGACATCGGCGATTTCACAGACGTACCTGTGATCGAGATTTTGGTGAGTCCCGGCGAGACCGTCGCTCCGGAAGATCCGCTTGTGACACTGGAGAGCGACAAGGCGACCATGGAGGTTCCCTCGCCGCAGGCGGGCAAGGTCGTCGAGGTGTTTGTCAGTGTCGGCGATCAGGTCAGCGAGGGCAGTGCAATCATCTCGCTGGAGCCCGCCGAGGGTGGCGCCGTTGCCGCCGAGCAACCGGCAGAAAAGCCGGCCACGCCGGCACCGGCCGCCGCTGCGGCAGCCCCACAGACTGCCGCTACCGAACCGTCGGCAGCGCGTCCGGGAATTCCACCGCCGACCGACTTCGGCGATGTGCACGCCAGCCCGTCGGTGCGCATGATCGCACGCGAACTCGATGTCGATCTGACAAAACTCAAGGGCACAGGCGCCAAAGGGCGTATCACCAAAGACGACGTCAAGCAGGCATTGGCCGGCAAGGCGCCGGGTTCGCCGCCCAGTGGCGGCATGGGCATTCCGCCAATTCCGCCGCAGGACTTTGCCAAATTCGGGCCGGTTGAAGAAAAACCGCTGTCGCGCCTGAGGAAACTCTCGGGCCCGCACTTGCACAGGGCCTGGCTCAATATCCCGCATGTTACACACGCCGACGAGGCGGACATCACGGAGCTGGACGACTACCGCAGGTCTCTCGACAGCAAGGCCAAGGACGAGGGTTATCGTGTCACGATGCTGTCGTTTCTGCTGAAAGCGTCGGTCGCGTGCCTGAAAGAATTCCCAGCCTTCAATTCGTCACTAGGCCCGAGCAACGACACGCTCATTCTGAAGCAGTACTACAATATCGGAGTGGCCGTTGACACACCCGACGGTCTCGTCGTCCCGTCCATCAAGGACGTCGACCGCAAGGGGATCATCGAACTGTCAAAGGAACTCGGCGAGGTGTCCGCTCGCATGCGCGACGGCAAGATCACGCCGGCCGACATTCAAGGCGCGACGTTCTCGATATCGAGTCTCGGCGGCATCGGCGGCACGCATTTCACGCCAATCGTCAATGCTCCCGAAGTGGCCATCCTCGGTGTCGTCCGATCGCGTCTGCAGCCGGTATGGAATGGCGAAGAATTCAAACCGCGCATGATGCTTCCGATCTGCGTCTCCTACGACCACCGCGTCATCGATGGCGCCCTCGCCGCGCGTTTCACGCGGCGGATGTGCCAGTTCCTGGAAGATGTGCGCCAGCTGGTCCTGTAGCGCCGGCCGAACGCGATTTGGAGAATTCACCGGATGGGCACGATAGAGATCAAAGTTCCGGACATCGGCGATTTCGAAGACGTTCCGGTCATCGAAATCCTGGTTGAGCCGGGAAGCGAGGTCGCCGCCGAAGACCCGCTCATTACGCTGGAAAGCGACAAGGCGACGATGGACATACCGGCGCCAGCTGCCGGCAAGGTCGTAGCTTTGGCTGTGCAGGTGGGTGATCACGTCTCGGAAGGCAGCGTCATTCTGACCCTGGCGACCGCGGACGCGGAGGCAGCGGCCACGGCTGCTCCTGCTGACAAGGTCGATGCGGTTGCGCCGCCACCCCAGGCAGCCGGTGCATTTGCCGGCGGCAGCGACGTGTCCTGCGAAGTCATGGTTCTGGGTGCCGGACCCGGCGGCTACTCGGCCGCCTTTCGCGCTGCCGATCTCGGCATGAAGACCGTATTGGTTGAGCGCTGGGATGTGCTGGGCGGCGTTTGCCTGAATGTCGGCTGTATACCCTCAAAGGCCTTGCTGCACACCGCCGCAGTGATGGACGAGGTCAAGTCAATGGCGGCGCACGGCATTTCCTACGGCAATCCGGACATCGATCTGGACGCCCTGCGCGCGCACAAAGATCGCGTCGTTGGGAAGTTGACGGGTGGCCTGGCGGGAATGGCCAAGGCGCGCAAAGTCGAAGTGGTCACCGGCACAGGGAAATTCCTGGACCCGAACCACGTCGAAATTGCACTCACCGACGGCAGCGGCAAAAAAGTCGTGAAGTTCGAAAAGGCGATCATTGCGGCTGGTTCGGAAGCGGTTGAGTTACCGTTCATTCCGCAAGACCCCCGTATTGTCGACTCGACCGGCGCGCTGGAACTGCGCCAGATCCCGAAGCGGATGCTGGTCATCGGTGGCGGCATCATCGGTCTTGAAATGGCCAACGTCTATTCCTCGCTCGGTTCCCGTATCGACGTCGTGGAAATGCTGGATGGGCTGATGACCGGCGCCGACCGTGATCTCGTCAGGGTTTGGGAAAAGGTCAATGCGCACCGCTTCGACAACATCATGCTGCAAACCAAGACCGTTTCCGTCGAGGCCAAATCCGAAGGACTTGTCGTGGGCTTTGAAGGAGCCAAGGCACCGGCGGAACAGCAGACCTATGACATGGTGTTGGTCGCCGTCGGCCGCAGCCCGAACGGCCGGCTGATCGATGCAGACAAGGCCGGTGTCGCTGTGAGCGAGCGTGGCTTTATCGATGTCGACAAGCAAATGCGCACGAACGTGCCGCACATCTTCGCCATCGGCGACATCGTCGGCCAGCCTATGCTGGCGCACAAGGCCGTCCATGAAGCTCACGTTGCTGCGGAGGCGGCGAACGGCAAGAGCAGCCATTTCGATGCCCGCCAGATCCCGTCGGTTGCCTACACGGATCCCGAGATCGCATGGGCCGGCTTGACAGAGACGGAAGCGAAGGAACGCGGGGTCAAAGTCAGCAAGGCTGTTTTCCCATGGGCTGCCTCCGGCCGCGCCATCGCCAACGGGCGCGACGAGGGCTTCACCAAGCTGTTGTTCGACAGCGAAACTCACAGGTGCGTCGGTGGTGCGATCGTGGGCACCCATGCCGGAGATCTCATCGGTGAAGTCTGCCTAGCCGTTGAAATGGGCGCCGATGCCGTAGATATCGGAAAGACCATCCATCCGCACCCGACGCTGAGCGAATCGGTTGGGATGGCCGCCGAGGTCTTCGAAGGCGTGTGCACGGATTTGCCGCCACCCCGCCGACGATAATCCGAATTGACCGCCGCAGTCTGTTGCAAATCCACAGACCTGGCGCCCGCCAACGCGGGCTCACGGAAAATTGCGGAGCAGGGTTTCTGTGGACCGTTGAAAACTTGTGACAGTTGCACAGTGAGCGGTGTGACAAGTCGATCGCGCTCGGAGTAGAGTCCAATTATTGATCAAACTGTTGGACGAGGCTGAGATGCGCGCACGGCAATTCCTTGTTCTCACTGTATTGTTCGTTGTCGGGACCGTCACCCTGGCGACAGCCCAGACAAACGAGTGGCACGGCCTGACCCTTGAAACATTGACGAGCCGAAGCGCAAAAGAGCGCGGCTTGTACCTGTTTGAAGGAGCATTGGTCAAAGCCGCGAGACCCGGCACACCATCGGCCGGGCAACTGGCGGTTGGCGATGTCGTCTCCGCCGTCGAGATCAAGTCCTCGATCAAGCGCGTGGCCACGGCGCGAGATCTCGTCAATGCCCTGAATGACGTCCCGGCCGGCGGTACGG